>CAJBPB010000178.1 GCA_903957365.1 uncultured Bacteroidota bacterium | reverse complement strand
TGATCGATGGTGTAGTGATCCGTTTTCCCGGTTTCGACAGCTGTTTTAAATGCACCGTGCATTCCAAAGAGCTTCATTTGTTTCATTTTTGTAAATGTTGATTCATTCATAATACATTGATTTTAAGTTTGTTTATTTATAATAATTCTTGCCTCGTATGTTGTTGTGCGGTGGCAATTCGGCATTATCAGTGGTTTCATCTTTGATCATTTCCAGATTGTTTTCCAGAATGTTTTGTATGGATTTGAAGCTGTAGGCTCCGAAGTCAAGTGCGCGTTTACAGGCATTTATCAATCGTTGTTTGCCTGCCTTTTTCTCAAAAGACAGTATGCCCAGACAACTTTTAAATGCTTGCTCGGGATGGTTTCGGCTTTCAATAATTTTAAAAATATATTCACCAACTACAGGGTCAATGTTATTTGCCCATTCCATAAATCGTGGGGCCGACCAATCGCTTACAAATTGATGTGTGCTTGCCAAATGTTCGGTTATGGTTGTGTAGCTGTAAAGCGCGTAATTCCGCGTGTGTGTGGCGATACGATTGTATTTAAAGAAAATCTCGACCGTTGTGCTGGTGTATAATATCTTCACTTTTTTGCGGATGTATTGGTACGGCACACTGTAAAAATGTTTGTCTTTACTCAACTGTACGTGACCATTCTGCATGACCGTTGCAAACGACTGATACCTGATCTCAAAGCGTTGTACAGGCAGTGGTGAAAGTTTATCCTTCTCTATTTCATTGAATAGCTCTAAACGTGTATACGGACGTCCGGTGAACTTTCTTTTGTTGTGCGAATCTAAAAGATCTGCTATACGCTGATTTAGCTCTTCGATGGTATGAAAAGTTTCATCCTTCAAACAGGCATAAATCCTTCGGTATAAAATCTTTACAGCTCCTTCAACCAGCGATTTATCTCTTGGCTTATATGCTCTGGCGGGCAATACGGTGGTTTCATAATAGTCTGCCATATCTGCCAGTGTTTCGTTTATTGTTGGCTCAAAACGACTGCTTTTTACAACGGCTGACTTCAGATTGTCGGGAACAATAGCCTTGGGAACGCCACTGTAAAACCGCATGGCATTCTCTACCGATGCAATGAAATCTTCCTTCTTCTGGCTTGGCGTGGCTTCGGCATAGGTGTATTGGCTAGATCCTAAGATGGCAACAAAAAACTCCACTTCGCTTTTCTCACCCGTGTCTTTGTCAACGATTGATAATTTCTTGCCTGCATAATCGACATACATCTTATCGCCTGCCTTGTGATTCATATGCATCACCGGATTTACCTTTTTACCCCACTGCTTGTAATAGTATCGGAACTGAGAGTTTTGGTAGCCGTCGGGATGCTTTTGAATGTATTCTTCCCATGTCCGATATAAGGTCACACCAACCTTTTTGATTTCACGTTCAGCATGCGGAAAAAAGTCATACAGATTCTGCAGTCTGGGACTGATTTGTTCATCTGTAGTGTGAGAAAACAGTGTCTCTAACTCAAGATCAGTCTTTTGAGTGATCTCGCCAAGGGTTAGCCCTTGTGCTTCGAACAGTGAAATGTATTTCTTTACCGTATTCCTTGATAAGCTTAAATATTGGCTTATGAATACTTTACTTTTTCCACTGCAATGAAATTTAATTGCTCTTCTAATTTTACTCATGTCTGTTAATTTGTTTGCCATATTCCGTTTCTTTTTTTGAACGAAATTATGGGTAACGACATGAAAAAAAATAAGTGGTTTTAGCTGATCAATTTGCCCTGCAAAAGGTGGTCAATTTGAATCAGCAAAGGGTGGTCAATTTGAATCGGCAAGCGGTGGTCAATTTGATCCGCGTTTGGTGGTCAATTTAAACCGAATTTAGGTGGTCAGTTTCACCGTTTTTTCCACATTTAGCCAGAATTTGGATTTTCTGGCTATATAATTATTATAAGTTTTAGACTCGACTAATACGCCATCTTTAAATTCAAGGGTAATTTCTGTCTCAAAAATTGAATTGTAATATAAATTTCCAAATTCAATGCAATCTCCCTTTGGAACAATCAGTTTAGCCGAAACCCAATCTGCGAAAATTAATCCGTTCTTAGCAAAAAGCTTTTTAAGATTTATCTTTCCTGGTTTGTCGTGGCACGTGTAAATATTGGTGAGATATATTTTGTCATCTATAATTGTCCACTCTGCGACATAACCCCTCCAATTAGCAGTAGAAAAAAGTGATTTGCATTTTTGATTTTTGATTTCAGTATTTAGTTTTTCACTTAAATTCACCCAGTCTGGATGCAATTCTAAAGGATTCGAAAAAAGTGTCAAGGTGTCTCCATTCCAAATAATTATGTCTCCTGCTTGTCCAGTTGCTTTAACTGTCAAGGAAAGGAAAAAGGCAATAATTAATGTAGTCAGGTTTTTTTTCATAATATGCACGCTAACGGTTTGCGTGTAGCTTCAGTTGCCGATTTCAAAGCACTTTCCTGTCAAGTTACACAAAAGTTTATTAAATGTAGAAATGTTAAAACCCCCGCT
>CAJBPB010000177.1 GCA_903957365.1 uncultured Bacteroidota bacterium | reverse complement strand
GGTACATGACTGATTTGAAGATCGAGAATAACGAAGAAATCGGACATTATGAACAAACTCTTTAGTTGGTAAAGTCTTGAGTTTAGTCTAGAAAGTTCGAATTCGAGGCTTGTGCAGTCCGAAAAATGTGAGTTTACTGGGGTAAATGATCATTTTGAGGACAAACATAACGAAGAAGTCGGACTTTACAGACTAGACTATTTAGGTAATTCAGTAACCAGTCTGCGAGATGCCATAAACCGGTTTTTGTAATACGGTTCTTCCGAAAGCCAATCAAGACGCAACCCGTGACGGGTGCTATGAATAAACTGAATATCATTTGTGTCGGAGACAGCTACCACCAATGCCACATGACCAATGCTGTTGCTTTTTGAACTCCGGCCTTTGAAAAAGACCAGATCTCCTTTCTGAATGGAGTCTCTTGAAACTTTTTCACCAACCAATGCCTGTGAACGACTTGAAGGAGGTAAAACAACCCCAAATTGTTTAAACACATAGCCAACAAAACCTGAACAATCAAATCCCTTCGGACTACGCCCGCCATAACGGTAGGGTGTGCCAAGAAATTTCTTGGAAAAACCAATCAGACTGTCAATTTCAATCTGCATACCTGCAGTAAGTAATTGAGTACTATCAGATACATTATCAATTATTTGCGGCCTTTTAACAGCGTTCAAAGAAGAAAGAATATCGGTTGTATCGTTTACCGGAACAGCATGTTGGGTAAAGCCGTAAAATGGCAGAAACAGAACGATGATAAACCAGATAAACTTCATAGGCCTTATATAAATGGGGAGGCAAAAATAAGGTAAAGATTTTAAACAGAGGATAAAAAACAGAAAAAGAGCCAATAACACAAACGGAAAATGGTAGATTATGCAAAATGCATTTTCTTAAACCTCAGTAAAACTGAATAATTAACAAGATCTGAGATAAATATTCGTTTTTCATCTTTTCTTTTGTAACCAAGTGAAAGTGATTGCGTCAAAAGCTGTGAATTAACCCTTAAAACTATAAAAAAATGGACGCATTACAAGAAATCCTCATCCCTGCCATTATTTTTTCTACTATCTATGGCATCTTTCATTTATTTATCCGTCGTAGCGAACGCCTTACCATGATGGAAAAAGGACTCGATACCTCGATCTTCTATGCACAAAATCCAAAACCATTTTACAGCGGACTTAAATTTGGCATGTTGTTTATTGGAGTTGGAGTCGGAATTTTATTGGCAAACATTTTAATCAACGTGACTGTTATTGAAGAAGAAGTAGCTTATCCGGCAATGATTTTTCTTTTCGCGGGGATCGCACTTGTGCTTAACTTTGTGATTGACAAAAAAGAAAAATCAGATAAATAACACAAAATGAAAGCCAATTGGTTGACAACAATCTTTTTGTTGCTGGTTCTGAATGTGGGTGCACAAACAACTTTCAACGCAAATCGCCTCGATAGTCTGATGACACTTTTCGAAACCAATAACAAATTTATGGGTGCTGTCAGCATCCGGAATCACGATAAAATATTGTATGACAAGGCTTTTGGCTTCAGTAATATTGCTGAAGCCAAAAAAGCCGGTCTGAACACACTGTATCGTGTTGGTTCTGTTTCCAAATCATTCACAGCAGTAATGGTTCTGCAATTGGTTGAAGAAGGAAAAATATCGCTGAACACGTCTTTGGAAAGTTACTTTCCAACAGTTCCAAATGCAAAAAAAATCACTATAAACCATTTGCTAAGGCATCGCAGCGGCATTCATAATTTTACAGATAGTGTTTATCTTACCTATTACACACAGCCCAAAACAGAGGCTGATTTAATCAAAATCATTTCGGCTTATCCATCTGATTTTGAGCCCGACACAAAAGCGGAATACAGCAATTCAAACTATGTTTTGCTGGGTTATATTATCGAAACAATTACCGGAAAAGATTACGGTGTCAATCTTGCTGAGCGTATTACCAAGCCTCTCGGACTAAATTCTACTTATTTCGGAAAGAATACACCAGATTTATCCGGAAAATGCAAATCCTATACATTTCAACAAGGCGATTGGGTAATAGAGGCAGAAACGGATCTGAGTATTCCACATGGCGCAGGTGCAGTTATTTCGACAACTGCTGACCTTACCGCCTTTGGCCGGGCTTTGTTTCAGCATCGTTTGCTTGACAAAGAAAGTTTAGACGAAATGTTAAGACTTACCGATAATTTCGGTTGCGGAATTTTTCCAATTCCATTTTATGAACGCAGGGCATTCGGTCACAATGGCGCGATCGATGCATTTGGTGCAATCTGGGCATATTTCCCCTCCGATTCTGTTACCATTGCTGTCTGTACAAATGGTGTCAATTACAACTTCAATGATATACTGATTGGCATTTTAAGTATTTACTTCGGGCAACCATACCAGATGCCGTCTTTCGAAACAATCGTAGTAGATGTCTCCAAATTATCGTCCTTTAGCGGGATTTATTCAACGAAAGAACTGCCTTTGAAACTGACTGTTTTTGTGCAGGAAAATCAATTATTTGCGCAGGGTACCGGACAAAGCAGTTTTCCACTTGACGCGGTAAATGACTCCACTTTCAGGTTTGATGCTGCGGGAATAAAAATGACTTTTTCCGGAAATACATTATTACTGAATCAGGGAGGCGCTGAATTCAAGATGCAGAAGGAATAATGAAATAACGGGCATGATGAAGAAAAACTTTGTCGTGCTTTTTTATTTGCGAAACAATGCTTTTCAAAAAAACTAAGAAGTGTAAAGGTATATAGCCAGAAAATGTGAAAGGCTGCCAAACAGGACAAAAAAATGAAATATAGCGTGGTTGTATGGAATACGTTTAATGGAATACAACACTGCACCTATCGTAAAAAATACACCTCCTGCCAGTATTAACAACAACCCTTCCATCGAAAAACCTGCAATCAAGGGTTTTATAGCTACCACAATCACCCATCCCATTAAAATGTAACTGAGTGTTGACAAGAGGTTGTACCGGCCGGTAAAAAAGAGTTTTAATGTAATTCCTGCTGCGGCAATACCCCAGACCACGCCAAATACTGACCAACCCCAGGCTCCTTTCAATACAAGTAATGAAAATGGAGTATAGGTGCCTGCAATCAAAAAATAAATGGCTGCATGATCAAAAACCTTCAGTTTTTTTCGTTTAACAGGATTTGTTGCCGCATGGTAAGTTGTTGAAGCCAAATACAATACGATGTTTCCGGCACTGTAAATCGTATAGCTTACCACTGACATGGCATTTCCGGTATTTACGCCTTTGATAATCAGAAGAACCGCACCAGCAATACTTAACAGTAATCCCGTAAAATGACTCCAGATATTTAACCGTTCTTCTTCCGGAGAATATATTTTGATTTGATCAGGCATATACACTGATTAATTTAGTAAAATCATTTTTTTGTCTCAACAGATCCGGCAGAAATAATCCGGCAGAAACAGTGAAACAATAACAATCTTTGAAGGTATAATGATACATTAACCATTGCAGTTATTTTTAAAAAATTCTATCCGGAGATTTTACAACATAGCGAATCAACATTAAATATAATTTAAAATATTGATATTAAATCATTCATTATCATTTATATATAAATATAACCTTCTGATTGCTGAAGTTCAAATCTAGGGTTTTTGCTTTTTGATGCCATCTTTTTTAAGTTGATATGCCACAAGTGCCGCATACCCTTTGGCGAATGATTCGAGGTTTGCCGGGCTGTAACTTTGCGATTGCATCGACCAGACCAATGCACCTGATTCAACATCAAACAAATTTGTTTCGATGAAATAAGTCTTTTCTGTTGAATAATAACCAGGTTCATACACGGTTGGATAACGATAGGAGTAGTAGCCGTAATAAGAACCATAATAACCATAGGAATACGGTGCATAAGCGCTTGATCCGGCAACATAACGTTCCTTTGTTTCTTCATGCAAAAGCGCAACAGTCAAAACGCCGTCGATATTCATTTTTTTGATTTCTGCAGCCATAACCTCTTTGCCAACGTCTGCTTTCAGAAAAGCCGGAGGAAAAACATCAGAACTGATAAGAATCTTATAGTTTTTGGATCCCAGATAATCGGTTAACACATTTTCCACATAGGCTTTGGTTGATTGATTTTCAGTCATTGCCATGATGAGGAACTTTGAATAATTTTCTTTGGGTTTAAAATCGGGATTTTTCCAGGTCCCTGTGACTTTTTGTGAGGGTTCGCATGAAGTCAAAGCAATGATTATCAATACGATAGAAAATAGTTTTTTCATTTTTTCGATTATTAGGTAAATTAAATTTAAAGTACTTTACTCCCACTATGCAGCATGATCCTTTGACTTTTCAAAACATAATATGTAATTAAAACAGGCAACTTCTCTTTTTCTGCACCAACGCTGAATTAATAACACTTTCAACAGAGATTTATCACTTCAACGATTAAGATTTGTACACTCTGTTAACAACACTTTACATCTCTAAAAAACAAAGGTATAGGAATTTCAATTTAACAAACATAGTGCTCCGTTAAAAAGGTACAAACAATCAGGAGTTGAAAAGTTATTCTAAAATAATCATGATACCTCAGAACCAAAGAAAGGAGATGTAGAACGATTAACCTTTCACATTCCCGTTTTTTTTTACTTTTACACTGAAATCAAGTATCAGTTTGATACCTGACCTTCATAACCTATTGATTTTGTATGAGTAAACCACGACTATTCTATTCCATTATTAAGCAATATGCCAATTTTGCAACACTTTTATTTTACAGGCGGCTAAAGGTTAATAATCTTAAAAATGTTCCGAAAGACGGGCCTGTGATTTTTGTTCCGAATCATCAGAATGCCTTTATGGATGCCATTGTTACAACTGTTGTTTCATCGCGCAATCCTTGGTTTTTAACCCGCGCAAGTGTATTTGGAAGTGCAACAGCCCGTTATTGGCTCAATCTGTTGCAGATGATACCTATTTACAGGTTTCGTGATGGACTTCAGAATGTGAAGAGGAACGATGAAACGATGGATCTGAGTCTGAATATACTCAGCAACGAAGGAACCATTCTCATATTTGCTGAAGGAAACCATGATTACCGTTGGTCGTTACGTCCGTTACAAAAAGGATTGGCACGTATGTCATTTGCTTTTGAATCGGCATCTGATTTTACAAACGGACTTCAAATCGTGCCAGTCGGGTTGCAGTATGAAAATCATAATCAATTCAGATCTGAACTGCTGATCAATTTTGGCGAACCCATCAAGGTGGCAGATTATAAAGCAATCTACCAGGCTGATCCAATCAGGGCAACCACAAAACTGCTAGAGGATGTAAGCCAGAATCTTGGATCACTGATTCTCAATATCAGGGATATTGAGATGCATGACAAAATTAAATCAGCCATTAAAGCACGGGCTGGCAGAGAAAGCGATCTGGTAAAACGTCTCCAGTCTGACAAACAATTTCTGAAGGAAGGAAAATTCCCGGTTAATAAACAAAAGAAACCCAAATTGCTGTTGGGTATCGTTGGTTTCCCTGTATTTCTTTACGGTGCGATCAATAATCTGATTATATTTTTGATAATCAAATATATAATGAAGAAATTCATAAAAGATGCACATTGGACAGCTTCTATAAAATTCGCGGGGATGATATTGATTTCACCAATTATTTACCTGCTTCAAACTATTGTAATAGGGACAATCTTCCCAGACTTGGCTTGTGTAGCAGCCTATTTCGTGAGTTTACCAATCAGTGCCGTCCTTGCTGGTGATTACTTTCATACTGTGTTAAAACCCTGATAAACAATCTATTTATTTATATTTCAACCCATTGCGATCCATCAAACCCGCATGAAGTCAATGATTTAGAACCAATTCATAAAAATTATCAAAATAAATTTGGTCGGAAATGAAAATCTTGTAATTTTGCACGCTCAATAGTAAATACTCCTCCTTAGCTCAGTTGGTTAGAGCATCTGACTGTTAATCAGAGGGTCGCTGGTTCAAGTCCAACAGGGGGAGCTAGAGTAGCAAGGGTTTCAGCGGTTTCGCTGAAACCTTTTTTCTATTAGTACACACAGAAATACATACAAAAGCTACTGAAAGTAAATCTAAAAAATTGGAAGAATTTTATTTAGTGGAAAATTGAACTTATCTGAATATGAATATTTCATAGTTTGATTTGACATTATAATGATACCAAAGCCTTATGTTTTAATAAACTTTTTCACAACCAGTTTATTATCAGTTTCAAAATTCAGGAAATAAACACCTGGTGCAAGTTCAGCAAAGTGATAGTTTAGATTCTGCTTTCCATGATAAAGTGTTCTGTCCGCATATTTTTTCACCAGTTTTCCCGAGCCCGAATAAACAGTTGTTTGCATTTGAATAGTTTTTTTCGCAACAATTTCAATATTGGCTTCATCCTGAACCGGATTCGGGAAGACATTCCCAACAAAAAACTCCATGTCATCTGATTTTTCATTGATGTCTGCAGCTGAGTTATAAAAAGCACTGTAAACACCGTTTCCATGTGTGCCAATCGCAATAAAACCATCCGTCTGCCTAACATCAATCATGTCAATGATCACATTTCCAATAGATTCAGTGCCTTCTTTTAGCCAAACCGTGGAGTCACCATTTAATTCAATTGTTGAAAACAAACCGCTGGAGGTTCCTGCAAAAATGATTTTATTTCCCTGATATGTCAACAATTTTGTACATCGTACAGATGGACCATTACCTGAACCATCTGTATTTTCCTCAAGGTTTCCTCCGACAGCTGTCCAGCTTGCACCTCCATCCATTGAATGGAAGAGACTTTGAACACCATAATTTGAAAAAGTTACCATCAGGTGGTTGGCATTATCAGGATTAATATCTATGTAGGCAATGAATGAATTTGAAGGAAAGTTACTTCCAGTAATATTGACAGGGACAGGATTCCCTGTATTTGCATTATCAAGCCTGTATATTTTCCCGAGATTGGTACCGTAATACAACCTGTTGGCAGGAATTCTGGAAACAGCCAAACAGCTTATTTCGGAAGCATATCCGACATTCACATTACTCAGATGGCTCCACCCGGTATTTCGAAGTGCTGTGTCATACGCAGCGAGTTTAAGGTTGTCTTTTCGCCAGATACTATTGATTGTTGGCAAATAAAATACTTCGTCGTTATTTGGATCAAGTGCAAAATTCTGGTAAAAGGGGAAAAGCGTATTACTGCCCATTACATTGCATAATATTCCGGAAGGGCTTGCCGTTGGTGTCGCTTTTGGTG
>CAJBPB010000176.1 GCA_903957365.1 uncultured Bacteroidota bacterium | reverse complement strand
ATAAACCTGACATCAGAATAAGCAAAGCAAATTGCATGTTAACAATAGTAGATGGAAGTTAATATTATTGATTTTTTGTCAATTAACAGATAACCACCAATTTCATCTAGGAAATTTTTAAAATTTATCCTTTGGTATTTTTTGTGAATGATGCCCTCCGACTTCTTTAAAATCTACTCAAAAATAAAATCTGGACTGTTTCCAAATTTCCTAAAACTTTAACCAAGAAACTTCCATCCTAATTGATAATGAAAATGGATTGTGAATAACAGTTTTGCCGCATTGATGGCTTGAAATAAGAAGGGATAAATTCTTTAACAGAATAAAAAGACTGTTTAATTATTTGATTTTTTTTATTGTCTGACTTATATTTGTTAAAATATCAAAAAAACATTTACAAAAATCTGACTTTCAGATGAAAGAATTCAGGCGCTGTAAACATAATATGATAATAATAAGGGCAGTAACCGGCCTGATTCCATTTCATTCATTTCCAACTTCAATACGTAACACAAAATAACCACTTCAATGGCAAAGCGAAATACTAGAATGCATTTGCCAATAAAAAACAACCAACCGATCTAAAAAAGGGCTGATCACCCGCAATGAAACCAATTAAAACAAGTGGAGACCAGAAACCACTTTCTTCCAAACGGGGCGGCACCGAAAAGCCTTATGAGTAGGACAAAAATACAATATGATATTATGAAAAATTTACTTAGACTTTTTGTCGTAGTTGTTGTTTTATCAATGGCTACTGAGACATTTGCACAGACTTTTGGCGTTAGAGCCGGCTTTAACCTGTCGAATATGGTTGCAAAAGATGATGATAATACCTACAGTGATGATTTCAAAATGAAACCCGGTTTTCAGATTGGCGTTACAGCAGAATTTCCGATTACCGATATTTTTCTGTTTGAAACGGGTTTGATTCTGACAACCAAAGGTTTCAAGTTGAGTGAAAGCGAAGATGGAGTTGACTATGAGGGGACATTGAGCCTTATGTATTTCGAAATTCCAATCACTGGAAAGGCTGTTTATGAGGTTGGCGATTTGCAAATCTATGGCATTTTTGGACCTTATATCGGATTTGGTTTAAGTGGAAAATCAAAATATGAGGCTGGTGGAGATTCGAGCGATGAAACCATTAATTGGGGCAGTGATGCAAATGAAGATGACTTTAAACGCTTTGATTTGGGTCTGATAATTGGTGCCGGAGTCGAAATTCAGGCATTCCAGGTTGGCATTTCCTATGGTTTTGGTTTGATAAATATATCTCCTGAATCAGATGGAGGATATAAAGACCAGAACCGGGTTCTGGCCATAACAGTTGGTTACAAAATTAAGGGCAAATAAAAAAACACCATCCCTTTATAAGCACTATTTGAGTATGGGATTCGTGTAAAATCAGGGAATCCTGTCTGTCTCACTTTTTTAGAAAATAATGAAATGCTCTAAACACATTTGAATTGGGCTTTGGTATAATATTGCTGGCTCTGTGTTTGTCAGCAATATTAAAAAATGAAATATTTTGCTGGCATAGACCTTAAAATATGACCTTTTATGACTTAGAAAGACCAATAATGTTTACAGGCCTTTTTGAAACAAGCGACTAAAAATAATTTTAACTTTAAGACTATTGTTTATGGAAAACAAAGTGAAAATCATGCGCCATATCGTTGGGATTTTTCTATTAATCCTGATGGTCACAAGTTGCAACAATGACCCTTCAGACATCACGGCTCGAATTAAGGAGTCGAATAAGGTATTTATGGATGCTGTTATTAATAGCGACACGAATACTTTAACTAACCTTTACACTATCGACGCAAAATTGTTCCCATCAAACAGTAACGTAATAGATGGGCGTCCTTCCATTGGACAATTTTGGATGGCTACCCTAAAAATGGGAATTAAAAAGGTACTGTTTGATACAGAAAAAGTGCAAATATTTGGAAATATTGCGATAGAAGAAGGTAAATACACTCTATTTGTCGAAGAAGACCAGGTTGTTGATCAGGGGAAATATCTTGCAATCTGGAAAAATGAAGATGGAAAATGGAAAGTTTTTCGTGACATCTGGAATGTGAGCACTCCAGCACCGGCTCAAAGAGCATCAGTTAACGATTATGTCCTTGTTGTATTAAATCATGTAAAAGCAGATAAAGTAGATCAGTTTGAAGACTTTTATAAGAATTATTTAGCTCCTGCCGGAATTGAAATTGCTCCCAGAACAAAAGCTACCGTTCGTATCCAAAAACCTGCACGCAAAAATATGGATGGTACTTTTACATACATTTTTATCATGGATCCATTTATTGAAACTTTCGACTATGATATTTTAAATATTTTGACTGCAAAACATGGTGCAGAGAAAGCCGGAGAATATTTAAAAATGTACGCGGATTGTCTAAAAGACGGGAATTCAGAATCGTATATGTCTGTCGAGACTGATTGGTAAATAAAGCACTTTTATTATAGAATTACTAACATTGCCTTACATTGAACCAAAACTAAATGTTTTTTGAGAAGCAATGTGAGCATTCGGATTTTACAGAATGAAGTGTTTGATTATCTACCTGTTAACTTTTTTTTCGGTTACTGATATTGGATATCATTTTATATATAAACGGTCGCAAATATTTTCATGTAATCAGGCGAATAGCTCTGATTCTAACTTTATGTTTTTTTCGGAACTTAATTGTTAATTATTATCAGTAAACTTGTAAATTCTCGTGGAGACCGGTAACCACAAAAACGGGGCGTCACTGAAAAGCCAACAGAGTAGGAAATCTTTTAAAAATAAATAAAATGAATAATTATTCAATGATTGCCCAAATTGTAATTGCTTTATCGATTGCGTACGTCTGGATATTTCGCTTCAATAATATTGTCATCGAATTCAAACAATACGGACTGAGCGATTTAATCCGCACGATGGTGGGATCAGCCAAAATAATATTGTCAACATTACTGGTTGCCGGTATCTGGTATCCTTCATTGGTACTTATTCCTTCACTTTTGATGGCATTTTTAATGGTTTGTGCGCAATATTTTCATTTTAAGGTGCATAACGTATGGCAAAAACGTGTGCCCTCATTTCTACTGTTGTTATTAAGTCTTTTCATAGCAGCCGTTTCTATGAACCTGATTAAATGAGTCTGGTTCAGATTATTGTATTCATTTCAGGTTTTTCTTTTCTGGTCTACGGAATTGCGTATTTTGCTTCTTCCAATATGAAAAACGAATTCAGACGTTTTGGTCTGGAGAAGTTTGGAGCACTTACCGCTGTATTAGAGTTGCTTGGTGCTGCTGGTTTGCTGCTGGGACTGGTGGTCAAATCGGTTTTGTTGTTTTCATCCGGAGGATTGGCCGTTTTAATGTTTCTGGGGGTGCTGGTCAGAATAAAAATAAAAGATACAATTTGGATGCTGCTACCCGCTTTGTTTTACATGATTTTGAATGCATATATTTTCTTTGTTTCTTTGAAGTAATTGAATAAGGTTCGATTCAAAATATTTCATAAAACCGGTTTTCAAACACATATCTGGCCTGAGTTATTTAGTTTTGCATTTTAAATCTGCAAATGTCCGAAACAGAAAAAATATACAGCCTCGATCTGATGTACAATGGAATACCCATGCCATTTGTCATCAAGACCATGGAGGAAATTGACGAATCGCTGGGCGGTATTGCCGACAACCCGCATACGCACAATTATTACACAGTCATATGGCCGGTGAATGCCACGGGCAAGCATATTATTGATTTTAAAGAATACCCGATACTCCCGGATCATATCTTTTTTGTAAGTCCGGGCCAGGTTCATCAGATCATTTCAAACAGGAAACCAGTGGGCTACGTGATCCTTTTTTCACCAGAATTTCTCGAGAAGAACAGTATCAGAAACGAATTCATTGCTGATCTGAAACTGTTTCAGAAAAGTGATGAAACACCTCCATTGCCAGTTTCAGACAAGATGGCATCCACTCTCAAAATATTTGCCGAACAGATGCTGACCGCATTTCACAGCCACAACGATATGTTTTTAGAAACGATCGGCGCTTATTTAAAACTGTTTCTGATCGAATGCAATGGACATTGTTCATTAAATCCCGGCACAAACCTCCAGAATATTGAAGTGAGTAAAGTGCTGGTAAAAAACTTCAAGGCCCTTGTCGAGAAAAATTTCAATAAAAGGCATCAGGTGAAATATTATGCCGAATCACTTAACATCACGCCCAATTACCTGAATGAAGTAATCAAAGCCGCTTTGAATATTCCTGCAAAGGACTTTCTGCAAAACAGACTCATTCTGGAAGCCAAACGAATGGTTGTTTTTACCAGTAAAAGTGCCAAAGAAATTGGTTTTGAACTGGGTTTTGAAGATCCTTCGCATTTCAGTAAATTTTTCAGAAGCAATACAGGTCAGTCGCTTCAGGAATTCAAACTCAGTCTGAAATTATAGGCTACAATTCTGTCAGATCTTCTTTTTTTTTGTTGTTTTCATTGATTTATACCATCGATACCGTGATTTTTCCATTTCCCGGTACGATGAGCCACAGTAATTTTGCGGCATCAAATAATAAATTAAAAAATTAACTAATGGAAAACTCAGTGAAAACAAAATGGGGCATCGACCCGACGCACAGCGAAATAGCATTCAAAGTAAAACACCTTATGATTACGAATGTAAAAGGATTGTTCAAAGAATTTGACGCGAACATTACCATCACAAACAACGATTTTATAACATCAGATATCGATTTGAATATTAATGCTGCTTCAATTGATACCGGCACAGCAGACCGTGATGCACATTTGAGGAGCGCTGATTTCTTTGATGTTGAAAACCACAATCAAATCAACTTCAAAGGAAAATCGCTGGAAAAAATTGACGATGAAAGTTATACCTTACATGGCGATATGACCATCAAAGGCATCACAAAAACTATCAAACTGGATGTTGAATTTGGTGGTCTGATGAAAGATCCATGGGGAAACGAAAAGGCTGGCTACAACATCAATGGTAAAATCAACCGCAAAGACTGGGGATTAAACTGGAACGCAGCCCTTGAAACAGGTGGATTGCTTGTAAGCGATGAAGTGAAAATCAGTTGCGAAGTACAATTAATAAAACAAGCCTGATTACTTTCGTGTTTTATCACAATACATTGAATTATGGAATTCAGGGAAAGTAATATGAACAGGAAAGATTTCTTACGCAAGGGGCTGCTCGGAACAGGAATTTTTGTTTCGACAGCTGCCCTGGGCAGTGTAATTAAAAATAACACAGAAGAACTAAAAGAAATAGAAATACTTGGATTCAACCATTTACCGAATACAAAATCTGACATCATGACAAACACAGTACTTCACAAAGCCGATACGCGTGGTGACGCAAACCACGGTTGGCTGCACAGCAGACATACATTCAGTTTTGCAAACTATTACAATCCCGAACGCATGCATTTTGGCGCATTGCGTGTGTTGAACGACGATTCTGTAGAAGCAGGAATGGGCTTTGGCAAACATCCGCACGACAATATGGAAATTATTTCCATCCCGCTCGAAGGTGATCTGGAACACAAAGACAGTATGGGAAATGTGGCGGTGATACAACATGGCGACATTCAGGTTATGAGCGCCGGCACCGGGATCTTTCATAGTGAATTCAACAGGAATAAGGATCGTCAGGTAAAATTTCTTCAGATCTGGGTGTACCCTGACAAAAAGAATGTGGTTCCCCGATACGATCAGATTACACTGAATATTGCTGACCGCCACAATAATCTGCAACAGGTACTTTCTCCCAATGCCAATGATCCCGGCGTATGGATTCATCAAAACGCCTGGTTCCATCTTGGAAATTTTGACAAGGGATTCCATAGCGATTATATAATCAAATCGAAAGGAAATGGCGTGTATGCATTCATTTTAAGTGGTGATGTAACTATCAATGACCAGAAATTAAATGCACGCGATGGTTTTGGAATCTGGGATGTTGAATCACTTTCCATTTTGGCCGATAGCAAGGCGGAAATTTTGTTAATGGAAGTTCCGATGATATTGTAAATCATATACTTATCAGGGATCTGGATTTGAAACCCTGCTATTTTTAAACTTCATTCATTGTAACATAAGGTTGCAGTGGCTGAAGTTTTTTATTTTATGGTCTTTGATTCAGATCATTTGTTTCAAACCAAATTCAATCTTCTATCAAACCAATTCCAACGTGGATTGTTACAGAAGAATGAAAAACTATCTCATCATTGGCGCATCCTCCGGCATTGGAAAGCAACTTACCGAATTGTTGGCTTTTTCGGGTAATAAAATATACGGAACCTTTCATAAACAAGCAGTTGAAGAAAACAATCCATTGATTGAATTCCATGCATTAAATGTTTTGGACAATGAAATCAAATTCGATTACCTGCCCGAAATCCTCGATGGACTGGTTTATTGTCCGGGAAGTATCAGTCTGAAACCCTTTCAAAGAATCAAACCTGAAGAATTTTTATCAGATTATCAGCTTCAGCTGGTTGGCGCAGTGAAATGTATTCAGGCAGTATTACCAATATTAAAAAAGTCAGAATCGTCTTCAATAGTTTTATTTTCAAGTGTCGCCGTTCAGCAAGGTTTCAATTATCATTCGGTAATCGCTGCTTCCAAGGGCGCAATTGAAGGGCTGACCCGCTCACTGGCAGCTGAATTCGCTCCAAAAATCAGGGTAAATTGCATTGCACCCTCGCTTACCGACACACCACTGGCAAGTCAGTTACTCAATACCGATGAGAAGCGGACGGCCAATGCGCTCAGGCATCCGATGAAAAGAATTGGCCAGGCATCCGATATTGCAAACATGGCTGAGTTTTTGCTTTCCGAAAAATCAACCTGGATTACCGGACAGATTTTCAATGTGGATGGTGGAATATCTTCACTTAAAATATAAAGAACTTTGCAAACAGAAATACTATTGCCAAAAAAAGTATTGATAGCATTATTGGCTATGCTGCTGATTCCGATGCAAATATTTGCACAAGACGAATATTTCGATTTTTGCAATCAAAGCATGATGCTTGTCAATAATGGCATGATCGTTCTGGGACTCTGGGCGATTTTCAATATTTTGACAGGCACATATGGTTGGCTGCGCTTCGCGGGTAAGAATAAATATTTTCACCAGATGAATTTTTTCTGGAATACAGTCAATCTGCTGATTGCCGGTATTGCCCTGTACAATAATTATCATTTTGATTGTTCAATGATGAACCCGGATGAAATAACAGGCAAACACCTCGAAACCGAAAAAATCCTGCTGATCAATGCTTTTCTGGATGCCGGATATATTGGAACAGGATTTCTGTTGCGCCATTTTTCAGTGAAATCAATAAAACGAGGCGATTTATTAAAAGGCTATGGAAACTCACTTTTGCTGCAGGGAACATTCCTTCTGGTGTTCGATTTAATCTTGTACACAGTCTTAAGAAACTTCAGAATAGATTATCTGGACACGATAGGATTAACTTTTTTACAGTGATAATTCCTTGGATTCAATACTTTTCAATCTGAAAATAACCAGATCAGAAGTTCGACCGCATCGCTTCCACCGGATCAAGACGGGAAGCAGTCCAGGCTGGAATGAAACCAGAGAATAATCCAATAAATGCGGACACCGAAACTCCAAGGATGATATTTCCTAACGATAATACAAGCGGGAAACTTGTAGTTGCACTGATAAGCAAACTCAGCCCAAAAACAATCAGCAACCCGACAATTCCACCCATCACAGAAAGAAATATCGCTTCAATCAGAAACTGCAAAAGGATAAAGTAGTTTTTCGCGCCAAGCGATTTTTGAATTCCAATCTGGTTGGTTCGTTCCTTCACCGAAACAAACATGATGTTAGCGATGCCAAATCCTCCGACAAGCAGTGAGAAACCACCAATTATCCAGCCTACAATCGCAACAACACTAAAAAATTTATCAAATCCCTTGTTGATGATATCCATTTCGTTGATAGCGAAATTTTCCTCCGCTGTCGGCTTTAACTTCCTTATTGAACGCAGATTACCAACAATTTCATCTTTTAACTGATCGTTGGTTACACCCTTTTTTCCTCTGACCATGATCGATGAACCCCTCTCACGGATGTCAATAACATTACGTGCAAAATTTACAGGAACAAAAGCGGATTTATCGTTCGAGTTACCGAAGATATTCTCTCCTTCTTTTTTCATTACACCGATCACTGTCATGCGCAAGCCAAACACTTTAATGGATTTGTTGATGGGATCAGCGTTTGGAAAAAGTGCCTCAGCCAACTCCGCTCCTATCAGAATCACATTTCTTCCGCTTTGTGATTCCAGTTGCGTAAAATAGCGTCCTTCAGCAATATCGAGTGACATAACACGCGAATAATCATGCGATATAATGCTTATCTGGGTTTCCTGAACAGTGGTGTTAAAATAAGAAACATCACGCGAAACCTGCACCATGAAAGCAAAACCTTCAGCCGATGTCATTCGCTTTTCGAGTTCATTCATTTCACGCAGACTTGCCTCAGGACGTTGCCAGTATTTCCACCAGGGATAGTCATCGCCACCCATCATCCAGGGCCATTTCTGAATAAAAACAACATTGTCGCCCAATGAATTGATTTCGCCGCGTATTTCCCCTTCAAGACTGTCGAATACAGAAAATACAGAAATAATGGAAAAAATTCCGATGGTAATACCAAGCAGCGACAACATTGTGCGCACCTTGTTCACAATCAGCGCCGAAATAGCAAAACGAAAACTTTCGATGATCAAACGAACAATAACAACCATAATTTCTTTTTTTGTGAATCAAATCAAAGGTAAAAGTAAATATTATTTAAGTCATGAATGTCATGAATTTTGATAACACTGTTCCACATCCGCAAATCACTTAGTTCACCCAGGTCAATTCGTTCACTGGATTCGGTATGTTTTCTATTTGTCCAAATAAAATTGCATCAGGCCTGCTTTTTTCATAAAATTGCAGATTATTTCATCCAAAAATAATCATTTTGAAAAAAATAAGAAACGCTTTAATATCAGTATATTACAAAGATCGTCTCGACGAAATTGTTGAATTACTGGATGCCCATGATGTAAAAATCTATTCAACCGGTGGCACTTATGACTTTATTCGTTCGCTTGGCATTGAAGCCGAAACGGTTGAATCACTCACAGGCTATCCTTCCATTTTAGGTGGCAGAGTAAAAACACTCCATCCGAAAGTCTTTGGTGGCATTCTGGGCAGGCAATCAAAACTCAGCGACATTGAACAGATGACTGAGTATCATATTCCACCTTTTGATCTGGTAATAGTTGATTTATACCCATTTGAAGAAACGGCCGCCAAATCGGATGTTCCCTCCGAAATCATCGAGAAAATAGATATAGGAGGCATTTCACTGATTAGGGCAGGCGCGAAAAATTTTGAAGATGTGTTGATCGTGCCGTCTTCAGAATATTATTCAGAACTGATTGAGATTCTGGCAAACCAGCAAGGTGGTACAAGTTTGTCCGATAGAAGACGTTTTGCCACGTATGCATTCGGTGTCAGTTCATACTATGATGCGGCAATTTATCAATGGATGTCGGGAAACGACACTGAACAACTACGCGTTACAGGCAAAGAAAAATCAGTACTTCGTTATGGCGAGAACCCACACCAACAAGGTGTTTTTCACGGAAATTTGAATAATATTTTTAACAAACTCCATGGTAAAGAATTGTCATACAACAACTTGCTTGATCTTGAAGCGGGTCTTAGTCTGATTGATGAATTTGATGATTGTACTTTTGCAATCCTTAAACACAACAATGCCTGTGGCATTGCCTGCCGCGAAACAGTGAAGGAAGCATACGAAGCAGCATTGGCCGGCGACCCTGTTTCAGCCTTTGGTGGTGTGCTGGTGTGTAACAGAATTATTGACGTAGAAGCAGCTGAAAGTATGAACAGTTTATTTTTCGAAATCGTTATAGCTCCCGATTTTGAAATAAATGCGCTTAAAATCATACAATCCCGAAAAAATAGAATAATTTTGCAACGGAGAGGGTTTGAAACACAAAAAAAGCAATACAGATCATTATTGAACGGAATTTTAGAGCAGGAGAAAGACTTCAGAACTGAATCAATTACAGATTTCAATCATGTAACTACAGTTCAACCAACAGGAAGTCAGTTAACTGATTTGGTTTTTGCCAATAAAATTGTGAAACATACCCGCTCAAATGCCATTGTTCTGGCGAAGAATAAGCAGTTGTTAGCCTCAGGTGTTGGACAAACATCGCGGGTTGATGCGCTTAAACAGGCTATCGCAAAGGCAAAAGAATTTGATTTTGATTTACATGGCGCGGTTATGGCATCAGATGCCTTTTTTCCGTTTGCCGATTCAGTCGAAATCGCAGCGAATGCAGGAATCACATCTGTGGTACAACCCGGTGGCTCAGTCCGCGACCAGGACACGATTGATTACTGTAATAATAACGGTATCGGAATGGTTTTCACCGGTATCCGTCATTTTAAACATTAATAAAAGCAAGAAAGAAAAGGAACGATATGGGATTATTTTCATTCTTATCGAAAGAAATTGCCATCGACCTCGGAACGGCCAACACTATCATCATATACAATGATAAGGTAGTTGTTGACGAGCCTTCGATCGTGGCCATCGAACGTAATACCGACAGAATCATCGCTGTGGGCAAAAAAGCCATGATGATGCATGGCAAAACCCACGAAAATATCAGAACCATCAGGCCATTACGCGATGGTGTGATTGCCGATTTCAGGGCCGCAGAATATATGATGCGCGAAATGATTAAGATGATCGGTATTAAAAGCAGGTTTTTTCCACCAGCGCTCAAAATGGTAATCTGTATTCCATCCGGTATTACCGAGGTGGAACAGCGTGCTGTAAAAGACTCAGCTGAACAGGCCGGAGCCAAGGAAGTAAGATTGATTCATGAACCTATGGCAGCCGCAATCGGTATCGGTATCGATGTGCTCGAACCAACCGGTAACATGATTATTGATATTGGGGGAGGAACCAGCGAAATAGCGGTTATCGCACTGGGTGGTATCGTCAATAATAAATCAATTCGTATTGCCGGAGACGATTTCAATGCTGATATTGAAGACTATATGCGTCGTCAGCACAATATTCATATTGGTGAACGCACAGCGGAACGTATCAAAATTGAGGTTGGCGCCGCACTGCCTTTCCTCGACAATCCGCCGGATGACTTTTTGGTACATGGCCGTGATATGTTGTCAGGAATTCCAAAGGAAATAAGGGTGAATTATACCGAAATTGCACATTGTCTGGATAAAAGTATCGTTAAAATTGAAGCCGCTGTACTGAACGCACTCGAGATGACACCTCCCGAACTTTCAGCCGACATCTTCCGTACAGGTATTTATCTGGCAGGTGGTGGTTCGTTGCTTCGTGGTCTCGACAAACGCCTTCACGCCAAAACGAAATTACCTGTCCATGTTGCTGAAGATCCTCTGCGTGCCGTTGCGCGTGGAACAGGTATCGCACTGAAGAACTTTGATAAATTCCCATTCCTGCTGAAATAAGCAGGTTTTAGAATTGTAGCTATGTATAACCTGCTTCGATTTCTACAGAAATTTAACTTCTTGTTGTTATTTCTCGTGCTCGAAGTGGTTGCGGTAATGATGCTTGCCAAAAGCCATACCTACCAGCGATCAAAAATCATCAATTCATCAAGCAGTGTTGCCGGTTATTTCTTTACTTTCAGAGCCAACTTTGCTGACTATTTTACACTTCAGCATACCAATGATCTGCTTGTGAAGGAAAATGCTGAGTTGCGCCGCAAACTTGAGTATTACAGACAATTTGAATATCCGATTGATACACTGCATTCGAAAACTGATTTCGAATATATACCGGCAAGGGTAATCAGTAACACGGTTCACCTTCGAAATAACTATATCGTTATCAACAAAGGATCACGTCACGGAATCACGAAAGATATGGGAATCATGTCTTCTGAAGGTGTGGCGGGTATCATAACCGGCGTTTCCGAAAACTATTCCATTGCCATTTCGTTGCTTCATAAATATGCCAACATCAGTATCATGTTTAAGCATACCGATCAGCTGGCCAATGTTACCTGGAGCGGGCCTGATTTTCGTGTCGGTAATATCGTTGATATTCCAACCTATGTGAATATGAAACACGGCGATACCCTGCTTACCAGTGGAAATTCTCTGATTTTTCCGGAAGGAATCATTGTCGGAACAATCGATGAACCGATTGAATCAGCTGCGGGTGATATGAATGCGGCAACCATGCTTTTCGCAACCGATTTTAATAAACTGAAGTCAGTTTTCGTGATAAAGAATAACAACAAATTTGAACTGAATTCATTAAATAACCTTCGGCCCGATGAATAGATATCTGATGAATACTTTCAGGTTTTTAGGCTTGCTGGCTTTGCAGGTCCTGGTTTTGAATTATATACGCATCAACGGTTACATCAATCCTTATGTGTATATCCTTTACATAATGCTGTTACCATTTGGTATCAAAGGATGGATGTTGCTTGCCGCAGGATTTGTTATGGGCTATTCTGTTGATCTTTTCATGGGAACACCCGGTTTACATACAGGTGCCACGGTATTGATGGCGTTCATGCGGCCAACCATTATCCGGATGTCAACCGGAGCACAGGAATCTGAAAATCTTTTTGAGCCAAGTTTATCAAAAATGGGAATGCGCTGGTTCTTCTCTTATTCACTTTGGTTAGTCATAATTCACCATCTGGCCTTATTTTTTCTCGAATCGTTCAGTATTGCCCAAATTGGAAACACACTCCTGCGTACCTTTTTCAGTGTAATTTTCACCCAAATATTCATTCTGCTGCTGATGCTGATGTTTAAATCAGGCTCAAAGAAAACCGAGCGGCTGGCCTAGAGAATTTCAGTTGACTCATTTTGAAAACCTTGTTCAAACAATTTTTCTGAACTTTTTCAGCTCCTAATCTAAACCCGCATCGAATTATTTATAGTTTTGTCAATTAATCAACAAAAAATTCATCATGAAAAGAAACCTGTTATTCGTTGTATTACTTGTTGGCACTTTATTTTCGTGCAAACAGGCCGAAGAAAAAAATAAATTCAATGTTACTGTCGAGGTAAAGGATTTTGAAGGCAAGCAAGTGCTCATCGAGAAAAGAGTAAATGATGTCTGGGTAGGTGTTGACTCAGCCCTGGCCGAAAACGGATTAGCCAAACTCAGTGGTGACGCGCCCGGTAATGAGTTCTACTTTGTCAGTCTGGAAGGAGTCAAAGGTTATGTACTTTTCTTTGCAGAGCCAATGGCAATCAATATTTCTATTGACCCGACAAATATCCGTGATGCCATTATTACCGGTTCACCTACTCAAAATCGTTTAAAAGCTTTCAACGATGAATATCTGAGTTTCGACGATGTTATGGCTGATTATTATCAGGCGTTTAAAGATGCGCAATCCATTGCGGATGAAACTGCTCAGAAGCTTGCCGAAGCAAGTTATGACAGCACCGAAAGAGCAAAAACAAAGTTTCTGGTTGATTATGTGATGGTGAACAGCAAAGACATCGTTTCACATTATCTGTTAAGTCGTAATTCCTATCTTTTTGAGTTGGATGAACTTGAATCCATGGTAAAAAACTTCGATCAAACCGTAAAATCAATTTATCTTGATGAACTTGTTAAGCGTGTTCAAACCTTACAACGTGTGTCTGTTGGACAGACGTTTATCGATTTCACAATGGAAAGTGCTGATACCGGTTCTATTTCACTCTCTCAAAAAGTGGGTGCTAAATTGTTACTTGTCGATTTCTGGGCATCATGGTGTGGACCTTGTCGTGCCGAAAACCCTAATGTTGTGGCTGTTTACAACGATTTTAAAAACAAAGGATTCGATGTTTATGGTGTTTCATTTGATAACGACCGTGCCAAATGGTTAGCCGCCATTGGTGCTGATGGTTTAACATGGACACACGTTTCTGACCTTAAGGGTTGGGGCAGTGCAGCCGGTAAACTCTATGGCATTCAATCAATTCCGCAAAATATTCTGTTGGACGAAAAAGGTGTGATCATCGCCAAAAATCTGCGAGGCGAAGATTTACGTAATAAAGTGGCCGAATTGCTGGCCGATGTTAAGGCTGTAAAGAGCAAATAATAAAATTATCAGGAATGTAAAAGGGTGAGAAATTCTCACCCTTTTTTTTATTTTTTCCCCTCCTGCTCCATCCATAACTGACTGAACGATTTTGGAGCTATAACCGGCAGAGCCCGTCGTTTTCCCCAGTGTTTTGCCAGAAAATGTCTGAAAAACCTGTTTTTGTTTCCTCCTCCAAAAAAGTCTAGCCAACGTCGGTTATTAAGGATTTTTGTTGCGTTTTTCATCAGAAAACGATCCGAAGAGGTAGTAAGTTCCGCCTCTACTGTCTCACTCCGGTTCAATAGTAACAATTCATGAAGCGGGATTTTCACCGGACAAGCCTCCGTACAACTTCCGCAGAGTGAAGAAGCAAAACTGAGATGACTGTATTCCTTCACAGGTTTCAGGTGTTGCATGATTACTGAACCTATCGGGCCGGTATAAGTGGCATCGTAAGTGTAACCACCAATGTTTTTATATACCGGACAAACATTCAGACAAGCTCCGCACCTGATACAGCCAAGGGCTTCACGCTGGCGTGCTTTGGCTAATAAATCAGTTCGTCCGTTATCAAGTAAAACAACCACCATTTCTGAAGGTCCGATACCGTTTTTTGCTGGTCCGGTAACGATTGAGTTATAAACTGTCATGGCCTGACCAGTGCCGTGGGTAGCCAATAAAGGCAGAAACAAATCAAGGTCATCAACGGATGGAATAATCTTTTCGATACCAACAATTACAATATGTAAAGTTGGAAAAGCCATTGACATTAGGCCGTTTCCCTCATTTTCCGTTACAGAAACACCTCCAATATCGGCAAGAATAAAATTAGCCCCGGTAATTCCGGCACCGGCTGAAATAAAATGATTACGCAAATGTAAACGTGTAAAGGCGGTAATTTCTTCGGGTGTGCTGTTGGGATTGAGACCAAATTTTTCGTTGTACAATTTTGCCACATCACCTTTCGATTTGTGAATGGCCGGCGTAACAATGTGGTATGGTTTTTCGCCTGCAATCTGCACAATATATTCACCAAGATCGGTTTCAATCGGGGCTATTTTAGATTTTTCGAGATGATGATTCAGTCCGATTTCTTCCGTTGTCATTGATTTTGATTTGACAATCTTTTTAATCTTTCTGGTTTCCAGTAATTTAACAATCTCCTTTAAGGCATCATCAGCATCACAGGCCCATATTACTTTTCCACCATTGCGAATAAAATTGGTTTCAAACTCAACCAGTAATTTATCGAGCTGTGCCAACGATTTGTGTTTGATACCTGCAGCACGCTGACGGGCCAGATCAAGGTTGGCATACCGTTTTTTTCCTTTGATTACTGCCTTATCATAACAACCAATATTGTATTTAATCTTTTCACGGTGTTCCTTGTCGAAGGCCACCTTGTCAGAATATTTTTGAAAATCACTGTATTTTTCATTCATTGTGGCTCAGATTATAAAGTTTTAGAAATTTTATCAACACGATGCTGGTGTCTGCCACCTTCAAAACCAGTTGAAAGGAACACTTTTACCATCTCCAGCGCAGTTTCATTACTGATAAACCGACCTGGCAGAGCAAGAATATTGGCATTGTTGTGCTGACGGGCCAATTTGGCAATTTCTACAGTCCAACACAAGGCTGCCCGCACATTTGGATATTTGTTGGCAGTTATCTGTGCGCCATTTCCACTTCCGCAGAGGATAATACCTAAAGGATAAGTGCCATCATTTACAGTTTTTGCCAAAGGATGTATCATATCAGGATAATCAACGCTTGTTTCAGAATTTGTTCCGAAATCAAACATCTTATACCCCATAGTAGTCATGTTTTCAATGAGATAAGTCTTCATTTCATAACCACCATGATCACTCGCAATAGGAATAATTTCATTCCCTGATTCCATTGTTGATAAATTTTTTCGCGAAATTACTCAATTTTTTACAGCCTTTTTTGTTCAATTCTAATTATGAACCATTTAAAAACTGATCACAAATTGAGTGAAAAATGTAAGTATCTAGACTACTGATATTTTTAGTTTTTAAACATAAATTTGTTAATATCCATTTATTAATGTTACTAACTTTCAATAACTAAATATTTTATGGTGTTTTATCGTAGAAAGCATACCGCTATTCACAATCTGAGGCAGTTTTTCAGTCTTTTTCAACACAGTAATGAACAATTTCTATCGCTATTTGAACTTTAATTTATTAACAATTTGTTATGGCTAATTTCTTTTTACTTTTCAATTCTGGTTGAAAATGAAAATATTAGCACTTCTGTTTTGTTAATTAATTGTTCATAACTACTCATAATCCAACTATGCAAATTTTTCCTCTGTTTTTTATACACCTTATCAACAACTCCAGAAACAATAACAATTTTTTAAATTTTATTAAAACAATATATCTCTAGTATCATGATGAGGAATTTTTCATGGTCGAATTTGTTTTAAATTTGTTCGGTGAAGCACGAAGAATTCAAGGCTAAATTTATTGCATAAATGGAGATTATTCAAAAAATTCTGGAATTAAAAAAAGATAAAAACGCT
>CAJBPB010000175.1 GCA_903957365.1 uncultured Bacteroidota bacterium | reverse complement strand
TGCCGACCAAATTGACCACCCCCTGCCGATTCAATTTACCGACCTTCTGCCGATTTAGTTTGAGAACCCCACTTCTATAATCTTAAAAAAGATCATTTTCTTGGTTTTTTAGGCATTTTACAAAATTAGATTCTTTCACATTATTTCAACGTCTTCCGTGATTATATTTTTCAGCAATTTGCGCAGTGATTCTCCCAGGAGTTCGATCCGGTGAGTACAATGAACAATACGGTCAAGGATTGCATCAGCCTTATGAGGAAAAGCCGGAGCATCTGCCCGCCTTGTATCGATTTAAACCTGCCATTCTAAATGTCTGATTATAAAATAACTAAGTTAGTCCATTACGACCGGCCTGGATGGTTTACCCCACTGGCTTCTCCACAATATCTGGACTATTCGGATCTACTTTGATGCATTTCAGGATGATGCAAATGATAATAACAAATAATAGCGAGTAAGCAATATTGTTACAACTTTGTCGCCTGGTTGTGTTTCAATCGTACTACTTCTTCCTCAAAATCAAGTTTGATCAGCTCCCAATATTTCCCTTTCAGGCAACGGGGCGTAAAATCATCATCGGCCCTGGTGAAATCGATCAGTTTTTGCAATATTTCTGCAAAGGATACCTTTGAAAAGGAATGTTGCATGTACAAAGCGATCATTGATTCAAGAGTAAAGCTGTTTAACAATTCATGCAGGTCCCAGAAATCCTTTTTCCTGCCACCTTGTTCGCCGGCTATGATACCAAGTTTCATGATTATGATATCTTCCACTGCGGCAAGCCGTATATCATCTTGTGTTATTATAGGAAAACAGTATGGATCGGTGTAAAAGATATCCACTTTAATAAATTCCGTGCTCGAATTTCCAAGGAAATAAGGCTTACCGAAATGAGATGATCCGGGGATCGAAGCATCGACATACATAAACTTTTCTCTTATCCTTTTATCAATTCCTTCGAAATCGACCGAACCATAGATGGCATCGGTAAACAGGTCAATATCGTCTGATTCACGGTGTCCCAGATGAAGGCTCAGTGCCGTTCCTCCAACTACACGAAACGAAGATAATTCAGCAAATGCCACCAGTTTATGAAGAGTATCGAGAAGCAGGGGAGAAACAGTGTTTGTATATAGTTTCATTTTATCGAAATGTGAAATTTCCGGGCATTGATTTTTACCGCGGGCTGATAGGAATTAATTTCCTTTAATGTTTTAGAAATTAATTCCTTACCATAAAACCGAATGATCTCGGCTATTTCATTGTGGTTACCACGTTCAAAAATGCGGAGAATGACTGCACTGCTGTTTTTCTGCCAGTCAATCGTATTCATATCGCAATCCCAGAATAAGCCAGTCCTGAGCCTGGTCAGGTCGGGATTAATTGCCTTTTGTGATATCTGAAGTTTTTTTTCGGTTTCAACTTCAAAATGGGCTTGCAATACCTGAAAATAGGAAGGATCGCACCCCAAAGTCCGGCCAAGTTTGATGGACAACGCAGGATTAATACCCCTGCTTCCTTTGGTAATTGATGTAATAATCTGGGGGTACTCCTGCATTTCAATCGCAAACCGGCCTTTTTTCAATTTCCTTGACTTCAACTCCCTTTGCAGAACCGCCCCCGGGTGAATGCCTTTTATTTTATCAATATCCGGTAGCATAATTTTTTTTTACAAAGATAATAAATAAACACTAATATGTAAACATATATGTTAATTTTATTTACATCCATGATACTATTTTATTTGAATACTGTCATGGTCT
>CAJBPB010000174.1 GCA_903957365.1 uncultured Bacteroidota bacterium | reverse complement strand
TTGTGCAACAAATTTTAGCTATACCACAAAAGGCACTAAGAATACACAAAATTACACAAAGGACTAAATATCATTTATATATCGCTATGAATCAAATATCTACCCATTTTTATTACAAATGCGAAACATAAATAATCAACTGTAATATGACGGGCAGGGTGGGGAAGATAAACACCAAAAACACCCATTTCTCTGCAAAAGAATTCGATTTGATGAAAAGTCCGCGGGTTCATAATGGTTTCTGTAATAAAGAACTACATTTGTTTAAGGCAAACACGAAACAATCATGAATACCCATTTCAATGTTGAATAATGAAACGGAAATAGCAGCGAAACTTAGCTTAACTATGATATTTATGGATATAGGAGAGTTTTTGGTATTATAAGAATCATCAGTATAATTACGAATTGATTTAGATAATGGCAATTAGCCATTCGTCGGCAACAATATAAGGGCCGAGACTGTCTGGAACAAAAAAAGATTGTTTTTATAAAGAAAGTGGAATCCAATGCAAATGAGAAAAATAGTCTTTGGAATTACAGTTTTAGCACTCTTGATTTCTTGCAAAATGCAAAATGATCAGGCCACACTTGCAAACTACACTGAACAAAAGTCAGATCATATTTCCGACCAAGACATATTTGTTGGAAAACACAAGACAAAAGCAATGGTTTTAGGAGTATTTCATTTTGACAATCCTGGTTTGGATAGTTATAATCATAAATACGCTTTCAACATTCTTGAAGAAAAAAGGCAAAGTGAATTGGAAATACTTTTAAGCAAAATTGCGGAATATAAGCCTACTAAAATTCTGTTGGAGTGGGACAGAATTGAAATGGACAGTATCGCTAATGAACGTTTTCAAAAATATCTCAATGGAACATTAAGCATAGACGATAAAAGAAACGAAGTCTATCAAATTGGTTTCAAGATTGCGAAAAAAATGGGACACAGGAAAATATACTGCTCCGACGCTTCTGCTGATTGGTTTGGTGTGGAACTGGACTGGGACACCTATGAATCAGAGGCTTATCTAAAATCAAAAGGACAATATGAAAAAAGCACTCGTTATGATTTTCAATCGTTTTACGAACAAAGTGACTCATTAAAAACTGTACAAACACTAACTGAACATTTCGCTATGCTAAATAGTCCTAAAAACAGACTAAAAGACCATCAAGCGTATTTAACTGAAACAATATTAGAAGGAGCAGGAGATAATTATTTAGGAGCAGATGCAGTGGCTAAATGGTATAGAAGGAACTTGAGAATTTTTGCCAACGCATACGATTTGACAGATTTTGAGAGTGAAGAAAGATTATTGCTTATTTATGGAGCGGGACATGTTTGGCAATTAAGACAACTATTTATAGACTCGCCAGATTTTGAATATGTAGAACCAAATGAATACCTGACGAAATGAATACTGTTGCCGACAAAGGCTAAAATACTATCGGTCGTATGGTTGTAAGGAGAAAGATTGTGCATTTATTGAAAATTGTGCTGGCCGGAAAGAGATATTTTCATAACTGCCCGCCAGCGCTTAGCCTTGGCCGATAACGGCAAGTTTATTTCAATTTTAATTGTACCCATTATTAAAAAACATATGAAAACGACAACTTTTTTACTCGCCTTCCTGATTTCTGCAGCTTCTTTAATTGCTCAGAAAAATCATCTGAAGTATAATGTTCTTATCAGAAAAGCAGATTCCCTTTATCAGGGAAAAGAATTTAAGAACTCTGCGATTGCGTTTTCAGTTGCTTTTAATGCGCCTGATGCTGCAATAACAATGAACCATCGTTATAATGCCGCATGCTCTTATGCTTTAGCAAACAATGCGGACAGCGCATTCATTTATTTAAATTACATTGCAACATTGATGAATTACACCAATTACGGGCACATAAAGTCTGACCCTGATTTAAAATCGTTGTACACGGATAGCAGATGGGAACCACTGATTGTAATGGTTAAGGCAAATAAAGACAAGGCTTTTGCCAGCTTAGACTTTGTTACTTTAAATGGTTACAAAGTTGAAGTTTATACAACTGGTTTGCAGAATAATCAAATCAATAAACCAGTAATCGTATTTGAAAATGGCATGGCTGACACCTATGACAGGTGGAAGACGATAATTGATGAAGTTTCAAAAACAAATGCTGTTTTTGCCTATAACCGTCCAAGGATTGG
>CAJBPB010000173.1 GCA_903957365.1 uncultured Bacteroidota bacterium | reverse complement strand
TGTTTATTTTTTCAAAGATTATAACTGGACAACAAATTATCAATCGGAATGATTATTTCTATGATGGATGGAATCTGTTTCTTGGAGTGGGTCCATCAACGAGTTTTACAGATGTTAAACAGAACTTGATTTTTCCGGTTACCCAGCCCGAGAATGAATGGAGATTAGGAATAAATCTTATGTTAGCCAAAGACCTCTCAAATATTTTTAATGTCAGAGGACAAGCACATTATTCTAAAGTAGCAGGTGTCAGAACCCAAAATGAATATTATTTTGAAGCCGAATTAATAGAGGGTAATTTATCAGTTGCTGCTAATATTTCAAATATGATAAGGCCTTACCGATCAGATTATAAGTGGTTTGTAAGTTTTTCTCTTGGAACAGGATTATCCTACTATAATTCAACACTTTACCATCTTAAATCAGACACAATAATTGCCCAGAGAGGGTACGGTAAAGGCAGTGGGCTTGGAGGCCGTATCATCGAAGGGATAATTGTTTGTGGTATGGAGGTCGATTATAAATTAAACGAAAACTGGGGAATTAAAATTCAATCAGCCAACAGGTGGATGAATAGTGACTCTTTTGACAGCAAAGAAGGTGGATTCCCATTTGATTTCTATAATATCACCACCATAGGCGTTACATATAAATTTTACCGTGTATTCTATTATCCGGTAATCGATAACGGCTATCAGTCGGGTTACAAACCTTGATAAATTAAAACAGAGAATTACTACGATATACTCCTGTAAATCATTCACAACAAGTTGTTTTTTTAAATACAGTAAAAAACTACATTGTTTAGTCTACATCAGACATTGAAACCTGGCAAATATTTTTACAACTGACTCTTTGTTATTTTCTGATTTTAGAAATGGCATTGATCAATGTTAAGTTAGAAGACAAATTTAAAAGGTCAAATTATGAAAGATACTTTCGATTAGAATCATTTAGGAAAAATCCCAGGTCCACGCACTTATTTTACAAATAATTCAGCTATTATTTACCCGGAAATTGTCTGATATTCATCCTTTGGCATTTTATCGTGAATTAAGACGTCATACTTCGTTAAATCTAATTCAAAAAGCGGCTATTAACGTCAATTTTGACTCGCCAGAAGACTTAATTCATTAAATAATTACTCAATATTAAAATCAATGCAGTTTCACAAATTCTGGTTTATTCTCCCTATTTGCTTCAAAGTCTGATATTGATTAATTTTGAAGCAGCGAACAGAACTGCAGAATTACACATAATATACAATGCATCAATCATGAAACAGTTTTTATGACAACCATTAAATTCAATTCATTTATTTAACAAAATACCTGTAATATGAAAACTATACTGTTAAACACGTTTTTTGTGGTATTTCTCTTGCTTTCGTCGGTAACAATGTCAGCACAAACCAGCATTTCAAAACCTGATCAACAAAAACTTATCAAACAATTTATCGGAAACTGGAAGGCTGTAACAGGCAAAGACACCCTTATGATGGCAACATACAGGGCTTTTGGAAACGGACTTGACGGCAATACGATAATTGAAACGGGTGCAGATACACAGAGAGAAGGCAGGCAAATATTTGGTTATGACCCGATTACAGATACTTTCATTGAAGCAGAAATGTCAACAACTTCAGATATAGAACTCTGGGCTTGTTGGTTCATCTCGGATAAGATATTTATCGGAGTTCCTTTTTCAGACCTCGCCAATCCTTCAAAAGCTATTACCAAAGTGGAGATTATCATTCAATCGCCAGATAATTTTGTACAGATTATTTATCAAAACAACAAAATCGTTGGCAAAAAGACAATGAAGCGTGTTTCCAATACTGATTCTGGCGAATAATCACACCAAACCAATCTCACATAAAAGTACCAGATCAACCGAATTCTCATATTAACTATCCTTATACATATTTTACCTTCAATCCAGACTATGCCGGACAGGTTTTTTATTTAACAATTCAAGTTTAAATTCTTAGAGAATTCAAATTACTTCAAACCATCCTATTTTCCTTGATACATTTGACCAAGATAGAATGATAATCTATCTATTTTAAGATTACCTACACCTTATATATATAGTGCTTCTGGTCTCACTAGAATAAAATCAGGAACTTCCTTAAGAAATATTTCCGCATTAGAATCTTGCTGAAAATAAAATTCAGCTAATACTCCCCTATTATTACAAAAACTTAATTATGAAAAATATAGAAAAATCCCATTTCTATAACTGCTAGTTGTTTGCAAATTGTTTGCACGGAATAAAAAAAGCCACTTACTTTTTACTTGTAAGTGGCTGATTATCTGTGTGGGGCGTACTGGAATCGAACCAGTGACCTCTTGCCTGTCAAGCAAGCGCTCTAAACCAACTGAGCTAACGTCCCTAACTGTACATTTAAACTTCAAATAATTAATTATTAAACAAGACCTCAATAATCAATTGATTTATATGGCAAAATTAACAATCTTTCATGATTTTACAATAGTTTTGAATCCTCTCAGGATAAAATTTTAGAAATAAGCTTTTTTATTTTATATTTTAAAAAAAAGTTCCGTTCGTATATAAAAGTTTCATAATTTTGCGCCTCGTAAAGAGTTTTTAATACTAATCTAAAGAAAGAGAGTTATTTAACATGATTATCATTCCTGTAAAAGAAGGCGAAAGCATTGACCGGGCCTTAAAGAAATACAAACGTAAGTTTGAAAAAACTGGTGTTGTAAAAGAATTACGTATACGTCAGAAGTTTACCAAACCTTCGGTTGTTAGCCGTGAGGAAAGACTTAAGGCAATATACGTTCAACAACTTCGTCAGGCTGCTGAAAATTAATTTCAGGCTTTTTTACAGAATCTTTTAAAAAACTTTGTTGTGAGATTAGTTTTAACTAACTTTACAACAAAGTTTTTCTTTTATCATGTCTATTCTGAAATATATTGGTTATTTAACAGCTGAAAAGCGTTTTTCAAACCACACTATAAAAGCTTATCTTTCCGACCTGTATCAGTTTGAAGCCTATCTCAAGAATGATTATGAGATAACTAATATTCTAAAAGCTGATCAAACAACTGTTAAATCATGGTCTGTTTATTTAAAAAGCAGTGGATTGGAAAACCGAAGTATTAATCGTAAACTAACTACCCTTCGGTCTTTTTATCATTTTTGTCTTAAAAATGAAATGATTTCTAAAACTCCGGTCGACCGGATCAAATCACTGAAAATCAGAAAAAGGCCCCCAACATTCATACCTTTATCAGACATGATAAAAGCTGATATCAAATTAACACAAAAATCATATATAAACATCAGGGACAACCTCATCATTGAATTGTTGTATCAAACGGGCATTCGATTATCAGAATTAACCAACTTAGCGGAAACTGATATAGATTTTCACTCCAACGCACTTAAGGTTAATGGAAAACGAAATAAGCAGCGAATAATTCCGTTTGATTCAGGATTGAGAACATTAATTATTGATTATATTCGTGCAAGAAATGAAGAAATAAAAGTGAAAACTAATTCATTATTCGTAACAAATAAGGGGAATTCGGCTTATCCTGAGTTGATTAACAGGATAGTTCATGGTAAATTAAAGGAAATAACAACAATACATAAAACAAGTCCACATGTGTTAAGACATACATTTGCCACGCATCTTCTGAATCAGGGAGCTGATTTGATGGCAATAAAAGAATTACTAGGGCATACCAGTTTAAGTGCAACCCAGGTTTATACTCATTCAAGTATTGAACAACTAAAAAAAATTCATCAACAAGCCCATCCAAAGGGTTAATCTATAAATTAATAAGGAGGTAACTATGAAAGTCACAATTAACTCAGTACATTTTAAGGCAGATCAGAAACTCGAAAATTTCATTACTGGTAAAATTGAAAAACTATCAATAAAACACACTGAAATTATTGGAGCAGAAGTTATGCTTAGATTAGATAATACTGATAATCCTGAAAATAAAATTTCAGAGATTAAAGTTCTTTTGAAAGGTAACGACTTGTTTGCAGCAAAACAAAATAAAACATTTGAGGAAGCTTCAGATGCAGCCATTGATGCGTTAAAGAAACAATTAGAAAAACATAAAGGAAAGATTATTAAATAGCTATGAATCTGTATTTCAAACACTTAATTGAAGTAAGCAAAATATTCTCTTATTTTTAAATAAAAGTGTTTGCTAATTAAATTAATCTTTCTATTTTTGCAGTCCTTTTCAGCAAAGGACTGCATTTTTTTTATGCAATAACGTTCTTAAACTAATTGCCGGTGTAGCTCAGTTGGCCAGAGCAGCTGATTTGTAATCAGCTGGTCGGGGGTTCGAATCCCTCTACCGGCTC
>CAJBPB010000172.1 GCA_903957365.1 uncultured Bacteroidota bacterium | reverse complement strand
TCTTGAAAGATCAATCCTTGATATAGGGGTTTTTAAAATTAAAAGGAAGCTGCCTCTTTTAAAGGATATTTTAGATAGATTGTATGAATCCTCTGATGCGGATTATTTTATTTATACAAATGTCGATATTGCATTACAACCATTCTTTTACTCGTTGGTTGTTAATTTTATAGAGAATAAGTTTGATGGATTTATAATTAATAGGAGGACTATAGATAAAGGGCTTAACACAATCGAAAGCTTACCAATAATGTTGTCACAGTCAGGAGAAATACACCCTGGACTAGATTGCTTTATATTTAAAAGGGATATTTACCCCAGATTTATCCTCAAAAACGGTAGTATAGGAGCCATATTTATTGGTAAAATATTGGCTTGGAATCTTGCAATATTTTCTGATAATTTCTATGTTTTTAAAGATTTACATGCTACATTCCATATAGGTAAAGATAGAATCTGGCAAAGTGTTGAACTTGAAGATTACAAAACACACAATCAACTTCAAGCAATTGAAGTTCTTAAAGACCTTGAAAAGGTGCAAAAAGGATCTATTGACTTATTAAAAAAATTAGATTTGATAAAGCCGACTAATATCTTCATTGAATTTTTAAAGAATAATTAATATGCTTATAAGTCACAGAAAAAAATTTATTTACACTAAAACTGCCAAAACAGCTGGAACATCAGTTGAGGTTTTTTTTGAAAAATATTGCATGCCAGAAGGTGAATGGATTTTTAGTCATGAAAGGGACCAATATATATCAGAATCAGGTGTAATTGGATTTAGAGGTGAATTAAAAGAAAAAATATTGCACATGCCTAAGTTTTATAATCACATGCCTGCATCAGATATTAAAGCATTTGTGGGTGATAATATTTGGGATGAATACTTTAAATTTTGTGTTATCAGAAACCCCTTTGAAAAAGTGTTATCAGGCTTCTTTTTCAGGGTTGTAAATAATGTTTTTGACGACACTCCAAGAATGATATCAGCATTCCGTGATTGGGTAAAAAGTCAGAATGGAATGATCGCCATAGACCGTCATGCGTATCTTATTGATGGATTGGTAAGTGTGGACTTCTTTATCAAACAGGAGAACCTCCTGGAAGATGTAAAAAAGGTTTGTAAAATAATTGATGTCCCATTTTACGAGGAAACTTTTCCACAATTGAAAACACTTTACAGACCAAAAAATGCTAAAATTGAGGATTACTATGATAATGAAACAAAAGAAATAGTATTAAAAAGCTACGCATTTGAATTTGAGAATTTTAAATACAATCCATCAATAAACACACTTTAAACGAAACCAACACAACACCCAGATGAATTTTGCTTGTTATACAACCAAAATGATAAAAGTGTCAGCTTAATCAAATTATTTTTATCAGATAAAATTTCTGTATGTTAAAAATTTGCGCCATCATATCGGTACATAATAATCCTTTTACTCTACCTGCAGTGCTTCAGCATTTCGAAAATAATCGAATTGAAGTGATTATTATTGATGATGGATCTACTGACAAGACCCCTGAAGTTATCAAAAAATTCATGGGGGCACCTATTATTAAGGCACATCACCTTGCCTTTAATGGGGTTTTTGATTTAGATAAAATTCTAAAAATTAAGCAGGAGATTTCAAAATCTTTGGATGCTGATTGGATTATTCATGCTGATGCAGATGAAATTTTCGAATCTTCTCAGGAGGGTGAATCGCTAAGAGAGTTTATTGAGCGTAATTCAGCAATAGGTGTTGATGTGATTAATTGTGACGAGTTTATTTTTGTACCAGAAAATGAAGAGGTAGATTACCACGGTACTGATTTTATTGATAAGATGACAAAATATTATCATTTTTTCAGACCAGGCCTAGCTCTTCATCGATTTGTGCGGACCTCCTCTGGAAAATTGGATTGGGATGGTACTGGTGGACATAGACTGGTTTTAACCGACAGAACTTTAGGGGAAGAGCATGCGCGAAAGCGACATTACATTGGGCTTTCTTTAGATCATTTGCGTTCACAGTATTTTAGCCGTGTTTTTTCCTCAAAAGGACTATTGAAAGGATGGCATGCAAACAGAGTGCCCACCACACCTGATTTTATTAAAGTTCCACCAACTGAAAAACTATTGTGTTTGACAAAAGACGGGTGGCGTACTGATCGACCAGAATCAAACCATATCATATTCCATCAGCCTGAAATTTATCGACCTCTTACTATAATTACCCAGGATGAAAAACGCCCGGCTATGCCATATATTATTGGTGTCAGCCGATCTGGAACTACTTTGCTTCGCTTGCTTCTGGATAAAAACCCTTTACTTGCAATCACACCTGAAACTCGTTGGCTTATTCCCTCAATTAAAATCTTACAGGAAGATCCGAATAATCTATCGCTTTTTCGTCAATGCTTGATTTCTCATGACACTTGGACGGATATGCATATTGATAATGATCGATTGGATAACATCCTTAGTCTTCATGATAAGCACAATCCAATAGATACACTAAGGAAAATTTACTATGATTATGCCAAATTGCATGAAAAAGAAAGAGTTGGCGATAAAACACCACTTCATATATTATCATTACATACAATAGCATCAGCATTTCCAGAAGCGCGTTTCATTCATATTATCAGAGATGGGAGAGATGTTGCTTTGAGTATGCGGAAAGTTTGGTGGGTGCAGAATAAAGATATTAGAGAATTAGCAATTTTCTGGACTTGGAGGATTCATGAAGCTCGTCAGCAAGCTCAATTTTTGCCTCATTATATGGAAGTTAAATATGAGGATTTGCTTCAAAACACTGAATCGATTTTAAAAAAAATTGCAGCATTTATTGGTGTACCGTACAATGTTATTCAACTGAATGCCCACTTAACTGCTGCCAACAGACTTTTGGAATTAACTGATTTAACACATTTAGGAAAAAAAATAAGTAGTAGCACACGCCAATCTGTGCATAAAATGACATCTTTTCCTCCAGACGTAAGCCGCATGGGTGGTTGGCGTAAAGAATTAACTAAAGAAGAAATTATTTCATTTGAGCGAATTGCAGGTGATTTGCTTTATGATCTTGGTTACGAAAGGTATACCTAAAATCACTCAATTGAAATAATTCAAAGCAGGACAATTAGTGATTTTTTAATTCAAAAAAAACTTCTAGAAACTGTCTAGATTTTATTTTTGAGTAGTTTTTTGAAGAATTAAGTCATCAGACGAGGCAAAATTGACGTTAATAGCAGCGCTATTGACGGAGATTTTAACGAAGTATG
>CAJBPB010000171.1 GCA_903957365.1 uncultured Bacteroidota bacterium | reverse complement strand
TGTGCTAGGACTGAACCAGTAGGATACATAGATGGTTCAGCTACTGCGTATAGCTTTACAGTCATAGTAGGTGTAGTCGGAGCTAATGACTTTGAGATTATCTGACAGACTACTTTTTCTCTCTGTAACAAACAGAGGAAAAGTATTGGGATATGTTACTGCTCCTGATTCAATTATCGCAAGGGAATTCAATAGTGTGTCGATTACAAATGAACTTGGTGTGTTTAAAATTATTGATTTGTTAGTTATAGAGAATAGCAGGGAAAGACTATTAATTGAATTAAAGCGAATACATAATTTGGACTGGATAGTATCGAAAAGACTAAATAGTGATAGAACTGTTTTACCTTGTAAATCCTCAAATTGTGGGGGATATACATTGGAGGCCGAATTGGGTATCACACCAAATGGTTATTCAGAACCCGATTTTCTTGGTTGGGAAATTAAGCAATTCGGTGTTACTAAATTTTTAAATTTAACCACAAGTGTAATTACTCTAATGACCCCTGAACCAACTTCCGGTTTTTACGTTAATTACGGAACTGAAGCTTTTATACGTAAGTATGGGTATAATGATACAAAAGGTAGAGATGATCGTAAAAATTTTGGAGGTATTCATAAAGTTGGTCAGAAAAACACAAGAACTGAACTCAAAATGGAATTAATTGGTTTTGATATTGAAACAGGGCGAATTAGTGATACAAGAGGAATGATAGCACTTATTGATAAAAAAGAGGAAATTGCTGCTTCATGGGCTTTTTCATCGTTGCTTTTGCATTGGAATAGAAAACATAATAATGCTTGCTTTGTGCCTTCTTTATTAGAGAAAAGTCCTATACAAAAGTATAAATTCGGTAATAAAGTGATTTTAGGTACAGGAACTGATTTTCAATATTTTTTAAGTGAAATGTCATCGGGTAACATTTATTATGATCCAGGGATTAAGATGGAATTCGCTTCTACTGTGCCAAAAATAAAGAAAAGGAGTCAGTTTAGAATAAAGTCTAAACATCTTGAAAACCTATATAATAAAACAGAAATGGTTGACGTAGAAACTGAAGTTTAATTCCCCCCGCTACCACGCGAACAGTTTCACCGCAGGTAATCCTTTCGCGTGGTGTAGTGATATTGAATATCCTGCTGGTGTAGAAATGCAAACACATTGTTCGAAACAAAATGTAGAATTACAGAACGACTTAGAGTATTTGTACTTATCATTTATTGTTTTGATGCATATCATTTATACAATTGATCTTATTAAAATAATCACAAGGTATATATGCCAGATAATATTGCATATATATGCTACATCGCTAACTTATATAAGTGAATACCGATAACATATATATGCTGGTTTTAAATCAACAGCATGAAATTTATAGTTTGACAGCATGTTTTGCTTAATACTCCGGCATTGGTTTGTTAGTTGTTCAGCAGGCGAGGTTATCGCTTTGGGTTCGTTTGCCTGAACGATTAAAATGCTGTAACAAATGGCTCCGAAAACGTTTTAGGTACAGAAGTACAAAGTGTCACAAAGCAACACAAAGAAGGCCCAAAAAACACGAAGAAAAAACCGTTTAGTTGGCGTAATTTCAACCTATAAACCTATCAACTCATCAACCTATAAACCTATAAACCCTTTATTTTCAGCACTTCCAACTCCCAACTCCCAACTCCCAACTTCCAACTCCCAACTCCCCTACCACACAATACTCACAACAGCTTTCGGTGCTATAGAGTAATTAACGAATTTCGTTCCTTGTCGGATTGTAAATGATTGATAAGCTGAATGATAACTACACAATACCAATACTTTCGATCCATCTGTATTTTGAAATGCAACGCCCTCTGTATTCAGGAGGCTCTGATCCAGTTTAGTTGAGATGCGGACAGCACCCGGACGGACAAATTTTGACATATGACCGATTGAATAATATTCCTCATTGTATTCCAATGCCTCAGTAATGGTGTTATTGGTTATCACACCCCGGCAGTCACTGCAGCCATTATTGGATGGTTTTGAGTTTTGATCGAGTACAAGATTCCACAACAGAGCCACTTTTGACCAGTTCTTTGTAGTACCGATAAATATATTACGCATATTCCATATCAGATTATCTCCGAAATCAGTTGCCCATCCCCCACCTGAAATCTCAGTAAAATATAAGTCTTTGTCTGGATGTGCATTGTGAACAATATTCATAGCCGAAACATTCCCGGCATAGGCATGAAAAGCCGAACCAGCGACATATTTCCGCGCATCCGGATCATTCAATATTGAAATGGCATATTCAGTATTGTCCCAGTTATGGTCATAAATAAGGATCTTTGATGTGATCGCGTTTGATTCAAAGGCCGGTCCGAGGCTGTTTTTAATAAAACTGAGTTGCTCATCAGCCTGCATTTCCATACATGGCGATGCTGCTGTAAAATAAAGCGGCTCATTCTGTATCGTGACAGAGGAAATTGTAATTCCTTCCTCTTTCATTGTTTGAATATACTTTATAAAATAGCTGGCATACGCATTGTAAGCCTCTGGTTTGAGTTTTCCACCATTAAGCCGTCCATTTGTCTTCATCCACGCCGGTGGGCTCCATGGCGATCCCAGAATACTTATATCAGGTGCGATTGCCAATATTTCCTTTAAAACAGGAATCACATCTACTCTGTCTTTCTGCAGTGTAAATTCACTCAGGTCTTCGTCTGTCTCACCAGCCGGCATATCATCATACGTAAAGTTTTCAATCGAGAAATCAGATGCTCCGATGGTAAGCCTGATATAGGAAATACCTATGCCATCCTCCTTATCAAAAAGCATATTTATCGCTGTTTGTTTGTTGGCAGCACTCATTCTCCTGTTGAGGTTATACGCTGACGAACCCGTTAATGCTGCTCCAAACCCTTCGATCGTCTGGTATGTTATTGTACTGTCGATGGTGATGAACGGGAAACTACCCGAACGGATTGCCCTGACTGGCAGATCTGATTCAGGGTGCAAAAGGCGCGATTTATCACCGGTTGTCAGCCAAACTCTGGCTTTCCC
>CAJBPB010000170.1 GCA_903957365.1 uncultured Bacteroidota bacterium | reverse complement strand
TCCGTGATACGTTGACAAAAGAAACATTCAAATTTATTTCTCCAACCTCCGAAATTTTAAAAAGCCCTCTAGCTCCTTTAGTAAAAAAATGGAAAATCCTACCGCACTAAACGTCAGAAGTCAGGAGATATATACCTCCCCAGGTTGGTGATCCTGAAGATATAAAAATTGAAATCACAATGGAAAGAGTCGAACGTGGAAGTTATCTGGCAAATAGTGTTTGTGTTTGTATGGATTGCCATTCAACCAGAGACTGGAGTAAGTTTTCAGGTCCTTTGACCGCCGGAACTCTGGGAAAGGGCGGAGAAGAGTTTAACCAGAAATTAGGTTTCCCTGGCAAATATTATGCTAAAAATCTTACTCCATTCGCTTTACAAAACTGGACTGACGGAGAAATTTTACGCGCCATTTCCTCAGGTGTAAACAGAGACGGCAAAGCGCTTTTCCCCATAATGCCACATCCAAATTACGGAAGAATGGACAAGGAGGATTTATATTCAATCGTTGCATATTTACGTACTCTGGAACCCATTGAAAATATTGTTCCAGAATCAGAATCAGACTTCCCGATGAATTACATAATTAATCTGATTCCAAAAAAAGCGGAATATTCGAATATTCCAGACGAAAATGACAGGGTCGCTTATGGTTCCTATTTGTTTAATGCTTCAGCCTGCAATGATTGCCATACACAACAGATCAAAGGAAAACCTGTTGCGGGCATGGAACTGGCCGGCGGTTTTAAGTTTCCGATGGCAACTGGTGGGGTTGTCCGGTCTGCAAATATAACTCCTGATATCGAAACCGGAATTGGAAACTGGTCGGAGGATGATTTTGTACAACGCTTTAAAGATTTTGCCGATTCAGCTTTTATCCCGAAACAGGTTAATCAGAATGAATTCAATACTGTTATGCCGTGGATGATGTATAGTACAATGAAAACGGATGACCTGAAAGCAATTTATGCTTACCTCCAAACAGTTAAACCGATAAGTAACAATGTCAGAAAATTCACCAAAGTGGAAGAAAAATGACAGATTAAACTTCATTTTCCATTAGAACATTACTTTATAAGGATTGCAAATTTTGACTTAGTAAAAAAAATGGGATTCCCGCATTGGGAATCCCATTTCATTTATAAACCAGATTCGTATGAATAAATCAGAGAAGCTTCACGGTAACCGTTTAAATTTTTATACCAATCGGCAAAAACAACTCCACCACTTTCAGCCCATGCACCAAATTTGAGGTGTGCAGAAACGATTTCAGTTTTTTCAATGGCATAATCAAATTTAACCGGCACATCAATAGCCCAGGGAAGATTTGATTCAGATTGGTAATACTTTCCGTTTGCAGGATCAGAATTATCAAACCAGGTTCCAAGTAAGGAGAGATCTGCAAGGGCAGTTGGCGTTTTTCCGGCCAAATGGACTTCGACACCGCGATCTTTATTTACAATTAAAAAAGGATTAAAAGGGGCAAAACCAGTTGATTGCAAAAGTACAGGCTGAGCAAAAGCCACATGAAGCTGATTCATTGTTGGTTCAACCCATGTTGCATCCATACTAACATTTACTCCAAAACCACCACTCGGTGCCGACATCATATTAAAAGCGTTGTCAAACAAAATGATAACCGCTTTATCCTGTCCTGCTTCTGTACCATTACTATTTAATGTTATGTAATTTTCAGTCAGAAGAGTTCCGGAAACAGAACTAATTGATAAAGAAGTTGTTCCAGGAATTTCAATTCCAAATCCATTTACCAGTTCTGCACCGATCGCTCTCACAGAATAATCAAGATAGAATTCAACAAGTTTGTTATTGGCATTCAAAACTTGCTTCAACCGATAATCAAGCACAAGATCGTTGAAATCATAATCACCCTTTCCTGGCCATAAATCTTCAAATGCCAAACTTCCAAATCCGGTTGCATCCGGATAATAAACATTGAATGCGCGTGTTGCATCATCAGGGTATTCGTCTAATTCATTGTCAACACCATCTCCATCTGAATCAGTAACCGGACCAGTAACAATCACATTATCATAATCAATTGCACCACCATAAATATGACTCCATAATAACACCTGTACCGAAACGGTACCAGCTGGCATTGAAGCGGCAATTGTCTTTGTCATCCAACTATTACCTGTATTATTGGTCTGAATACTATAATAGCCTATTGATTGCCCTAACGAATTACGTGGAATAAGAAATAGCCAGGCAATATTACCTGTGTTGCCATTTGAACGGATATCAGAGGTAAGAGTAATCAAATCTCCTGGATTGGCAGCAACTAACTGTGCAACGCCACCATAACGTGATGCACTTGGTGTGATACGAAGCATCTTCTCACTGGCCTGTGTATGCTGCCTGGCAAAATTCACTCCCAATGTTGAAGTTATATACCATTTGCCATCCACAGACATGGGTGATGGCCAATCCGACATTGTACCAAAACTATTTGTTGAAAAATTGCCATTTTGTATCAGATTCACAATGGAATTTGTCTGTTTCAAATTCAAACCCTGAATATTATTATCTGATATGTCAGACCTTTTTAAACCTTCAATTATGGCTGGTTCATCAAAACTTACAGGCTCATCAAAATCAATGATAATTCCACCTTCCTTTTGATTCTGCTTTTGGGTGATTGAAATGAGCGCGTTTCCTGCCAGGGTTTCAACATATAATTGTTGCAGATACGTTGGTATTTTGAGTTGAATAGTTGATTTTCCATCTTCAGCTACTGAACCTGAACCAAGCAGGACACCTCCATTTGAAGGAATGTCACTAAATATATTCACACGACTCCGCAAAAATGTATAATCAACGGAGGTTGGCATCAGAATGGTAATTTCCTTCTCCATCGTTGTCTCAAATGTAAAACCATCTGGAATTACCAGTTGTTCAATAATTTTTGTTGGTTCTGGTTCCTCGTTACCTTTATTACAGGCACTGGTAAAAAGTAATCCGATGACTGCAATTAACAAAATGTAGTAATTTTTCATTTTATATTGATTTATATGTTTTTTAGTTATCAATTACCGGTCCAGATAATTGCAGATTTTTAATGTATTGAATTGCAGATTAATAAAACGTAAAAAATATATCTCAATTGTAATAATTTTGGAATATTTCCATATTTGAGAATAATAGGTTCAATTTTGCTTTAATTATTCAGCATTTCAGGCCAGAATTTACCTGAATAGAACTTTTTTTTACGCTAAAGCTTCATATAATAATTGTACCGGATGTTTTGCCCGACGCTGCGTTCCGTCATGAATCTGATGTCTGCATGATGTTCCTGATGCAGAAATTACTACAGAATCACCTGATTTTCGCACAGCAGGAAACAAAACCAATTCGCCGATTTTCATGGAAATATCATAATGTTCTTCCTCAAATCCAAATGAACCTGCCATCCCACAACATCCTGAAGGTATTTCCTTACATTCCCATCCTTGCGGAATACTCAATACATTACGGGCATGCAAAGTGGATGCGATTGATTTCTGCTGACAATGACCGTGATACAAAATTTGTCTTTGTTCAGACTTAAACTGTTCAGTTTTGATATTTCCTTTTTCAAACTCTCTCCAAATAAACTCCTCTATTGTCAAAGTATTGTCAGCCAGTAATTTTGCTTTCTCAATCAGGTTCTCATCTACTAATTCAGGGTATTCATCCCTGAAAGTCAAAATTGCAGATGGCTCAATCCCAACCAGCGGAGATTCAGTAGTAATCAAACCTTCAAGCATCCTGACATTTCTATTCGCAATCTCTTTTGCTTTCCTGACAAACCCTTTACTTAAAAATGTTCTGCCACTTTCGAGATGTGCCGGAATAATTACTTTGTACCCCAATCTGGTCAATAACAGAATTGCCGAAATTCCTATTTCTGTATCATTAAACCTTGTAAACTCGTCATTAAACAGAAATACTTTTCCTTTAAAAACAGAATCTTTGGAAGAATCCCGAAATGATTTAAACCAATTATCCAGTGTTATTTTATAAAGTGTTGGAATATCACGCTTCGTAGAAAAACCAATTACCTTCTTTATAAAAAAACTTACAGTCCGGTTGCCCAAAAAGAAATTTGTCAAAGCGGGAACATAACTCCCTAACCAATTAATTGACGAAATATTTGCAATCAGTTTTGCTCTGAGCGAAGACCCGTTTGCATCATAATAATGCTGCAGAAACTCTGCTTTCAGTTTGGCAACATCCACACTGCTGGGGCATTCCGACTTACAGGCTTTGCATGACAGGCACAAATCCATGATCTGGTAAATCTCTTTGTGATCAAAAGGATTTTCTTTTGTTGAATTAGTCAGAAATTCACGTAAAATATTGGCCCTGGCTCTCGTGGTAGAATGTTCGTTACGGGTCGCCATATAGGATGGACACATTGTGCCACCTGTGATTTCTGTTTTACGGCAGTCGGCTGAGCCATTGCATTTTTCAGCTGCACGAAGCACGCCCTGGTCTTTGGAAAAATTAAAATAAGTCTTGATTTCCCTTTGCTTTCTTCCTGGTTCATAACGCAATGATGTGTTCATTCTCGGTGTTAGAACGATCTTGTTAGGATTGAAGATATTATCAGGGTCCCAGGCATGCTTTATTTCATGGAGTAATTGATAATTATGCTCACCAATCATTAATGGAATAAATTCACCACGTAAGCGGCCATCTCCATGCTCGCCGCTGAGTGAACCCTTATATTTTTTAACCAGCTTAGCCGTTTCTAATGCAATTTTATAAAACAGTTCAACATCATCCGGATCTTTGAGATTCAGAATTGGTCTCAGGTGCAGTTCGCCTGTGGCAATGTGCGCATAATACACGCATTCTTTCCCGAAAGAAGCTAGCATCTTGTCAATATCAGCGATATAAGCAGGCAACAAGGTTGGATGAACGGCAGTATCTTCAATTACCGGAACAGGTTTTGCATCTCCGACCATATTATTTAAAATCCCTAAGCCGGCTTTCCTGAGATCCCAGACCTTATTCATGTCCGACCCTTTGACAACAGGGAAATGAAATCCATACCCAGCCTCCCGAAGTGCGGATTCCATCTGAAGCGATTTCTCGTCTGCCAACTGAAAATTTTCTTCCGCAAATTCAACAATCATTATTGCACCCGGATCTCCTTTGACGAAAAATCTATTTTTATTTTGCTCAATATTCTCCTTGGTCAGGTCCATGATGGTTTTATCCATCAATTCGATTGAAACCGGATTGAATTGTAATGCAATTAAATTCGCTTCCAATGACTGGCCAATGGTATCAAGATGGACACATACCAATGCTTTTGCTTTAGGTGGCAGTGGCACCAGATTCAGTTTTATTTCAGTTGTGAAAGCCAGCGTACCTTCGGAACCTGCCAATAATTTACAGAAATTAAAATCCGCTTCCTTATTTGAAAAAATCTGGGTTTCGAGTAACAAATCAATAGCATAACCCGTATTTCGTCTTCTGAGACTCTGGTGAGGATATTCCTTGCGAATTTCTTCCTGGTTTGTTTTGTTTGATAAAATTGTCTGAATATTTCTGTAGATATTGCCTTCAAGAGAATCCAACTTGCATTTTTCCTGAAATTCTTCTTTGGTAAGAATCCCAAATGTTGCCTCACTCCTATCCGATAACAAAGTTTTCAGCTCTAAAGTATGATCCCTTGTACTTCCATACACAAGTGAATGGGCACCACAGGCATTGTTGCCCACCATTCCACCTAACATACAACGGTTTGCGATAGATGTTTCTGGTCCGAAAAATAAACCATGTGGCTCAAGATATTTATTCAATTCACTCAATACAACGCCTGGCTGAACCCTAACCCAATGATCTTCAATATTTAGTTCAATAATCCTGGTCATATAACGCGAAACATCAACGATAATACCATTTCCGACCACTTGTCCTGCAAGGGAAGTCCCTGCTGCACGCGGAATCAATGAAGTTTTGGTTTCAGTTGCGAGCTGGATAAGTTTACTGATATCTTCGGCATTGGCCGGACGGGCAACAGCAATCGGCTTCTCACGGTATGCTGAAGCATCCGTTGCATAAATTAATCTTGTTGCATCGTCAACCAGAATATCACCGCTGAAGTTCGCCTGAATTTCATTCAGACGGTCGTATATCAATGAATTACGCATAAATAATCAATGAATTAAGAAGTCTTTATTTCTTCACAACATCCGTACTCTCAAAAATTTTATCGGCAGATTTTGCAATAAATCCGGAATATAATTTTCCATCATGATCTGGATAACGCCTGGCGAATTCATAATAGCAGCCAGGTATTTCTCTGATCCCTTCAATAAAATGCATCTGAATCATTTCGGAACGCGTACTCGATTGCTCGAGTAATTCAGAGGGCGTTCCTTTGATTGAACCACCGGAATCGTTAATACGAAAACCATTATCCTGTATGAACTGGTTTACTTTTTCGATAGTATTGAATTTTTTCAATGAATTTACACTCACAGTGAAATGATTGGCTCTGAATCCGTTAACAAGAAGCCAGGCTGCATATTCAGACTCTTTGCGAAGCAATTCATAATCCTCATAAGAAACAGTACCCCAGACACTTCCACTGTAAATCAATGCATCAGATTTTAACATTTCTTTTGGAATACGATCCACCATTTCAGCAACTTTCTGTTGCAAAAACGGACTGAAATCCTTTGTTTTAAGTTCAGAAATAAAAACGCGCGGTGCACCTTCACATTCAAAATGTTTGGCATAAAGATGTTTCTCTTCAAAATGATAATCGCCACTGTAGACATAACCCGCCTCTATAAATGGCTTTGCTAATACATCAATGCCAATCCGTGGATCATCATACGTACGAAATGCAATATGATCATTTGCAACGATTTCGCCTTCGCCAACAAACAGATCATAGATCTTTTTTACTGAAGGATTTTGTACAGTGTAATCACTCCAGAGCTGATCAAAAATTGAATTATACTTGTTCATAAATTTATAATATATTGTTAATCAATTTATTAAATTCGTTTTCATTTTCAGACAAACGTGATTGAAACGGCAATAATACCTCAAGAATATGTTTTCTTAAATGTGGGACCTGTATCAGATTATTCTTGAGAATCGCGATTAATTCCAACTTTCGTCCGTCACCAGAAATAACAGTATTTACGCGTCCTTGTTTTATCTGAAGTAAAAAATAAACGTTCTCTCCATGCAAATCCGTGTTACAATGAATTTGATAATCCGGTGAATATCCAAAATTCCATGCAAATGTCTTGTATTTTTCCTCTGATAATTTTAAAATTACGCTCTGTTCCTCCTCCGTGAATGCTATTTCATCCTGAATTTCGAAATAATCAAAAACTTTCTTTTTAAGTCCGTTAAAAAAGAAACCGGAACTGATTTCTCCTGACAGATTATTCGATATAGTAGTTACCTCAGTACGGTTTGAGTGTACTGCTTTTGTTTCATAATTTTGGAAAGACTTTTTCAAAAGAGCATTAAGTCGTTGTGTGTCTGACGAAAACAGCAAGGTTCCATGGTGTAAACTCCGGTTGTGATACACGGATGCAGCATTTCCAGAAATCTTCAATCCATTGATAGTCAGGTTACTTTTTGAAGTAATATCTACCTTAACACCAAGCTCAGACAGATACATTTGTATCGGAATCAGAAATTTCTTAAAATTGATTTTGTCTCCGGATTCATTCGTAATGAAGCTGAAATTGATATTTCCCGGTCCATGATAGACTGTTCCTCCTCCCGAAATTCTTCTTATTAACGGAACTCCTTCCCTATCAATTATCTGTAAATCAATCTCCATCTGAGGCAATTGATGTTTTCCAACTACAATACATTCAGCGCTTTCCCATAACATAAAGACGTCGTCTGTCTTTTGCTTTAAGACGTATTCATCAGCAGCCAGGTTGAACCAGGGATCTCTTGAATGCTTGTCAATACATATCATGGATAGTGCTGAATTGGAGTATAATTGGCAAATCTAATGATTTATTCATCCGGTAAGGAATTTTAGTCTATTTTTGCACCTCTTTTTACAAACTTATTCAAACTTAACATGCACAATATCAGAAACATTGCCATTATAGCCCACGTTGACCATGGTAAGACGACCCTTGTTGACCGTATTTTACACCAGGTTAATCTGTTCCGTGAGAACCAGGAAATGGGAGATCTCATCCTCGATTCCAACGATTTGGAGCGTGAACGTGGTATTACCATACTGGCAAAAAACGTATCTGTCCGATACAAAGATGTAAAAATAAATATCATCGACACCCCTGGCCATGCTGACTTTGGTGGTGAAGTTGAACGTGTCCTTAATATGGCTGATGGAGTCATCTTATTGGTAGATGCATTTGAAGGTCCTATGCCACAGACACGTTTTGTGCTTCAAAAAGCAATCGAACTTGGTTTAAAACCAATCGTTGTTATCAATAAAGTTGACAAACCAAATTGTCGTCCCGATGAAGTTCAGGAAGCTGTTTTTGATTTGATGTTTAATCTTGGCGCAACCGAAGACCAGTTAAATTTTCCTACCGTATTTGGTTCTTCAAAAAACGGATGGATGTCTGATCATTGGGAAAATGAAACAACAGACGTTTCTTATCTACTTGATATTATTATCCAACACATCCCAAAAGCAGTTTTTGAAGATGGCACACCTCAGATGCAAATAACCTCACTTGATTATAGTTCGTATGTTGGCCGTATTGCGGTAGGCAGGCTGTCACGTGGTATGCTTCAAACCGGAATGAGTGTAAGTTTGGTAAAACGTGAAGGAAAAATCACAAAGTCGGTCATTAAAGAATTATACACATTTGAAGGACTGGGAAAAGAGCGCACCAAGGCTCCTGTTTATGCTGGTGATCTGATCGCTGTGATGGGTATTGATGATTTCGAAATTGGCGATACCGTTGCTGATTTTGAAAATCCTGAAGGCCTTCCTCCTATCCGTATTGATGAGCCTACAATGAGTATGTTGTTTACAATCAATAATTCACCATTCTTTGGTAAGGAAGGTAAATATGTAACTTCCAGACATTTACGCGACAGACTTTACAAAGAATTAGAAAAAAACCTTGCCATGCGTATTCAGGACACTGATTCTCCTGATGCGATGTTGGTTTTTGGAAGAGGAATTCTGCATTTAAGCATCCTTATAGAAACGATGCGACGCGAAGGTTACGAATTTCAGATTGGTCAGCCACGTGTCATCATAAAAACAATTGATGGCGTTAAAAATGAGCCAATCGAAATACTTACAATTCTTGTTCCTGAAGAATTTGCAGGGAAAGTAATTGAACAGGTTACACAGCGTAAAGGTGAACTTATGGAGATGAGTCCAAAAGGTGATCGTATGCAACTCGAATTCAGCATTCCTGCCCGTGGAATTATTGGATTAAGGAACAATCTGCTCACAGCGACCGAAGGTGAAGCAATTATCGGACATAGATTTAAAGCTTATGAACCATGGCGAGGTGAAATCAGCACCAAAACGAATGGCGCATTGATATCGATGGAAACTGGAACCGCAATTCCTTATGCAATCTGGAAATTACAGGACAGAGGCAGATTCTTTACAAATCCTAACGAAGAAATTTACGCTGGACAGGTGATTGGTGAAAACAACCGTGCATCAGACATGGTGTTAAACATCAATAAGACGAAAAAACTCACCAACGTAAGGGCTTCCGGAACAGATGAAAAAATCATGATCGTTCCTGCGATACGCTTCTCTTTGGAAGAATTTATGGAGTATATCCGTGATGATGAATTTCTCGAAATTACACCACGCTCACTTCGGTTAAGAAAAATTTTATTGGATGAAACGGAACGAAAAAGAGCAAATAAAAGCTCTGGCAATGAATAGCAGGTTTGCATTAATTTGTATCATTGTTCTATCCGGAATATTAACTTCATGTGGAATTTCTGACCAGTTTTCTCAGGCCAGACAGATAAGTCAATTCAACTTTGAATTTCAGAAAGTTGAGGATGTTTTTCTGGCAGGTATTCCACTTGTCGAAGGTATGAAACGCAATGATTTGAATGCCGGTCAGGTAATGCAATTGGCCGGTGCTCTTTTTTCATCAAACCTGCCGTTGGATTTTAATATTTGGGTTAAAATAAGTAACCCAAATAATAAAAACGCTTACTTAAATCGTATGGATTATGAGGTATTTCTGGATGGTAATAAATTGATTACAGGAAACTTAGATGAACCAATTTTTATTCAGGCAAATGATACAAGTATTTTAAAAATTCCGGTTGAAGCTGAACTTTTTAAGGTGCTTTCAGGAAAATCCAGTGAAGCGGTGGTCAACTTAGGATTTAGGTTAACCGGTAAGGAAAGCAGAGAAGCGGAAGTCGAAATACGGATAAAACCATACATCAAAGTGGGCATGAAAGATCTGGCATACCCGGGATATATTTCATTGAAGGAAAAAATATAGGGATTAAAATACAGTCATTATTTTAATCTTTTATCTTGATAACCAAAACGTTAAATCAGGATAAACCTTCAACCTTGTGATTGAGCAGAAAAGCTACTACCCTTTCAAAGGCGATCCTGAACCATACTGTATATTCTTCAGGGTTTTGAATCATGTCCTGTTGCAGATCAGCCATATTCATATATTTCCAGCTATCCACTTCATCGCTGTTAATTTCAGGATGGATATTTGAAAAACCCACAAAAACATGGTCAAATTCATGTTCGGTCAATCCTTGTCCGACATCTGCTTTATAAATAAATGAAAAAATTTCGTTGAGTTCAACAGTCATTCCCATCTCTTCAGATAACCTGCGGTATGCAGCCGCTAAGGTAGTTTCACCTGAACGGGGATGACTGCAACAGGTGTTTGTCCAGAGGCCTGGCGAATGGTATTTGGTCAGGGCACGCCTTTGCAAAAGAAATTCCTTTTTATCGTTGAACAGAAAAACGGAAAACGCGCGATGCAGCACAGCTTGTCTGTGTGCTTCCATTTTTTCCATCAATCCTGTTGCGTTATCTTCTGAATCGACCAAAACTACATTTTCTATTTCCATTGGCTGATAATATTTAACCTATTGTTTTATAATATTTTACAACTGCCAGAATTTACTAAATTCAGGAATAATATTCGATATGCTATAATTTTCAATTGCAGACTCTATCAAAAAGAAGTATTACTGAAATTAGAAACAAGAACAATGACAGATTGTTTAATTTTATCCCAAATTTACAGAAAATCTATCTGCAATTTTCAAAAATTTAATTTTAGCCATAAAATGATACATTTGACACAAGCAAGTCAAAACGGGAAAAATCAGGAAAATTACTTTAATTAGATATTTTATTTATATGATTGATAATCAAATCTATATAAAATATTCAAAAGAACAAACAGGAAACGATTATTTTTTTTATTAAAAACATTGCACAGTTTCAACAATTTATCTACTTTTGCAGTCCAAAAAAAGAAAAGAATAGGATATGTATTTAACCGCTGAAAAGAAGACAGAAATTTTCGAGGAATTCGGTAAACAAGCTACTGACACAGGGTCAGCAGAAGGACAAATTGCTTTGTTTACATTCAGAATCAAGCACTTAACTGAGCACCTCAAAATTAACAAGAAAGACCTTGCAACGATGCGCTCACTGGTTCGTTTGGTAGGTAAAAGAAGAAAACTCCTTGACTATTTGAAGGAAAAAGACATTGAAAAATACCGCGAGCTGATTAAAAAACTCGGTATTAGAAAATAATTTAACCTATCTGAAGGGCTCAAAAAGGCAATTTAATTCATTGCCTTTTTTTGCATTTATTTAGGTGCTGTTTTTATCACTTTCATTTATAATTAATTATGACTCCTCAAGGAATTATTCAGACAATTAATCTTGCTGATGGCAGGACTATTACCATTGAAACCGGTCGGTTGGCAAAACAGGCTGACGGTGCCGTTATCGTAAAGATGGGAAAGACAATGTTATTGGCCACTGTAGTTTCCGCTCAGGAAGCACGTGAAGATGTTGATTTCATGCCTCTTTCTGTTGAATACAAAGAAAAATATGCTGCTACCGGAAAATTTCCTGGTGGATTTTTCAAACGTGAAGCCAGAGCTTCAGATTATGAAGTGTTGATTGCCCGTTTGGTTGACCGTGCATTGCGTCCGCTTTTCCCGGATGACTATCATGCCGAAACACAGGTCAATATCAATCTTATTTCAGGTGAAAACGATGTTGCTCCTGACGTATTGGCTGCACTGGCCGCATCCGCTGCACTGGCCGTTTCAGACATTCCTTTTAACGGACCAATTTCTGAATGCAGAATCGCCTATATTAATGGTGAGTTCGTAATTAACCCAACTATTTCTGCTGGTAAAGAAGCGACACTTGATCTGATGGTTGCCGCCACCATTGATAATATCATGATGGTAGAAGGTGAATCAAAGGAAGTTTCAGAAGCGCTTATGTTGGAAGCACTGAAACTTGCTCATGACGTTATCAAAATTCAATGTCAGGCTCAGATTGATCTTGCATCTAAAATTGAGAAAGCTTTACAGAAACGCACTTATTGTCATGAAACAAATGACGAAATACTGCGCGAAGCCGTATTACAGGCAACCTATCAGGGATGTTACGATCTGGCTCTGACCGGTAACGCTAACAAACATGAGCGTTCAGACGGCTTTAAAGCGATTCGTGATCAGTTTATTGCATCTCTTCCTGAAGAAGAACGGGCAGCCAAAACCAATCTTGTTAAAAGATATTTCCATGGTGTTGAGAAGAAAGCCGTTCGCGATGCGATTCTCAACGAACGCATCCGCCTCGATGGTCGTAAACTTGATCAGATCAGACCAATCTGGAGTGAAGTTGATTATCTTCCTTCAGCACATGGTTCTGCAATATTTACCCGTGGCGAAACCCAGGCTCTGGTGACAGTCACTCTGGGATCAAAACTGAATCAACAAACTATTGATGGTGCTGTTTTTGAAGGCACATCAAACTTTTATCTCCATTATAATTTCCCAAGTTTCTCTACCGGAGAGGTTAGACCAAACCGTGGTGTAAGCCGTCGTGAAGTTGGTCATGGTAACCTGGCCGAAAGAGCATTGAAAGCAATGATTCCGGGAGGAGAAGAAAATCCATATACAATCCGTATTGTTTCCGATATTCTTGAATCAAATGGTTCTTCATCAATGGCCAGCGTTTGTGGAGGCACATTGGCCTTAATGGATGCCGGTGTGAAAATGAGAAAACCTGTTGCAGGTATTGCCATGGGTTTAATCTCAGAAGCCAAATGCAGCAAATTTGCAGTACTGTCTGATATCTTAGGTGATGAAGATCATTTAGGAGATATGGACTTTAAAGTGACTGGTACCAAAGACGGTATTACAGCCTGTCAGATGGATATAAAGGTTGACGGACTTACGTATGAAGTACTTGAACAAGCCCTTGAACAAGCACGTTTAGGCAGGTTGCATATTCTTGGTGAAATGGTTAAAACCATTGATACACCGCGTACAGATTACAAAGAGCATGTACCACGTATCGAAAAAATGATCATCGATAAAGAATTTATTGGTGCCGTTATCGGACCTGGTGGTAAAATCATTCAGGAAATGCAGCGCGAAACCAATACCGTAATCGTGATTGAAGAACAAGGTAATTTTGGTATTATTGACATTGTTTCTCCTAACAAAGAATCAATTGAACTGGCAAAAATGCGTATCAAAGCCATTGTTGCCATTCCTGAAATTGGAGAAGTATATCTTGGTACGGTTAAATCGATCATGCCTTTTGGCGCCTTTGTTGAGATTCTACCCGGTAAAGATGCTTTACTGCACATCTCTGAAATTGAATGGCGCCGTCTCGACACTGTAGAAGGTGTGTTGAAAGCTGGTGATAAAATCAAGGTGAAACTCATTGGAGTTGATCCAAAAACTAATAAAATGAAATTATCCCGTAAGGTACTGTTACCGAAACCGGAAGAAACCGGAGAACGTAATAACTAATATATTTTCAACACTATACAATACTAAATAATCATTCATGAGGCAGCTTAAAATTACAAAGCAGGTAACGAATCGTGAGACGGCTTCGTTGGATAAGTACTTGCAGGAAATAGGTAAAGTTGAACTCATCACAGCAGAAGAAGAAGTAGCGTTGGCCCAACGCATCAAACAAGGTGACAGGGCTGCGCTTGAGAAACTCACCAAAGCCAATCTCCGGTTTGTTGTTTCCGTTTCGAAACAGTATCAGAACCAGGGATTGAGCCTGCCCGATTTAATCAACGAGGGTAACCTGGGATTGATTAAGGCAGCACAACGTTTCGATGAAACCCGTGGTTTTAAATTCATTTCTTATGCTGTTTGGTGGATCAGACAGTCAATTTTACAAGCTTTGGCCGAACAATCACGTATTGTTCGACTTCCACTGAATAAAATCGGTTCAATTAATAAAATCAACAAGGCGTATGCAAGACTTGAACAGACATTTGAGCGTGAGCCAAATGCTGAAGAAATTGCTGAGGAACTTGAAGTAAGCGAATCTGAAGTAAAAGAATCGATGAAGAATGCCGGGCGTCACGTTTCGATGGACGCACCGCTTATTCAGGACGAAGAAAACAATATGTACGACGTTCTCAGAAGTGAAGAAGCTATCACTCCGGAAACTGAATTGCTTTATGAATCGCTACGGAAAGAGATTGACCGTGCAATTTCAACACTGACTCAGCGCGAATGTGATGTTGTTAAACTTTACTTTGGTTTAAACGGAAGTCACCCGATGACCTTAGAGGAAATTGGCGAAAAATTTGACCTTACCCGCGAAAGAGTCAGGCAGATTAAAGAAAAAGCTATCCGGCGATTGAAACACAATAGCAGGAGCAAGATTCTGAAAAGTTATCTTGGATAAAATAAAAAGCGCTTTCTCAAGCGCTTTTTTTATTTTTGCTAAAAATCATCGTATGAAAACACTCGTGGCACCCTCGCTGCTCTCGGCAGATTTTCTTAATCTTGGACGTGATATAGAAATGGTCAACAATAGTGAAGCCGACTGGTTTCATCTTGATATCATGGATGGGGTTTTTGTTCCGAATATTTCATTTGGAATGTCTGTTGTGAGTGCAATCCATTCGGTCGCGAAAAAACCATTGGATGTTCATCTGATGATCATTCAACCTGACAAGTATATCCAGGATTTTAAAGATGCCGGCGCTTCAATCTTATCGGTTCATATAGAATCATGTCAGCATCTGCACCGGAGCCTGCAAAGTATTAAGAAAGCCGGAATGAAAGCGGGTATTGTTCTTAATCCCCACACTCCGGTAAATTCACTTGAAGATATTATTAATGAAGCTGATATGGTATTGCTTATGTCGGTCAATCCGGGATTCGGTGGTCAGAAATTCATTGTTCAGACTTTGGATAAAATCAGCAGACTGAAAGAGATGATTCTTCGTAAAAACCTGACAACTCTCATTGAGGTTGATGGAGGTGTTGACATGAACAACGCGAAATCCATTGTGTCAGCCGGAGCTGATATTCTGGTTGCCGGTAACGCTATCTTTAAAGCCTCAAATCCACCAGAGATGATAAAGTTATTAAAATCATAATTTTTTTTGAATTATCTGAATATCAAATGAATTAATTTAACTCAAATAATGTCGCATTCATCTTTAGATATACAAGATAAAATAACTTACCACTCCTCAATGTTTTTTAACCGCAGAGATAAGCAAAGTAACAGGCAAAGTTACGCAGAGTCTGATGAATCCTTTTACTCTGCGGTACTTTGCATTAACTTTTGCCTCCTTTGCGGTTAAATGATTTTTTGATTAAAGAATAAAATCATTTTCTTTGTTTTTTTTTCAGGAATCGGGTTGTAATCTTCTCCACATTATTTATCTGATTATATTTGTCTAAATATCAAATTGAATATGAACGAATCACTCAAAACATTAGAACCTTCGGGGGTATGGAACTATTTCAGAGAAATTCTTGAAATTCCACGTCCCTCAAAAAAAGAAGAAAAGATCGCCGCTTATCTTTTAAACTTTGCAAAAGAACACGAACTGGATTGCAAACAAGATGAAATTGGCAATATTCTGATTTGCAAACCTGCTACCAATGGCTTTGAAAACAGAAAAACTGTGGTATTGCAAAGTCATATTGATATGGTTTGCGAGAAAAACAGTGACAAAATACATGATTTTGAGAATGATCCGATTGAAGTCTATATCAAAGATGGTTGGGTAAGAACAAATGGCACAACACTTGGTGCGGATGATGGTATTGGGATTGCCGCACAACTAGCAATCTTGTCAGATGAAACCATTGAACACGGACCCATCGAATGTTTGTTTACCATTGACGAAGAAACTGGTTTGACCGGCGCTTTTGGATTAAAGAGTGGTTTTCTGAAAGCCGAAATTCTCCTTAATCTGGATTCAGAAGACGAGGGCGAGTTGTTTATTGGTTGTGCTGGTGGAAAAGACACTGTGATAACCTTGCCTTTTACCCTCGAACCTGTTGCAAAAGGATTCAAAAGTTTTACCTTATCAGTAAGCGGACTCAATGGTGGTCATTCGGGTGATGATATCCATAAAGGTTTTGGTAATGCGAATAAAATCTTAAACCGGATTTTATGGGAATCGAGCCGGCAGTTAGGCATGAGGTTGTCATTTATTGAAGGTGGAAATTTACGTAATGCACTGGCACGTGAAAGCAATGCAGTGATTTTGGTTCCTGAAGCGAATGTTGAACCACTGGAAACTCTTGTGAACCAATTTTTTACCGATATTAAAAAAGAATACAGCGTTACCGAACCTAATCTGAAAATCAGTCTGACAGCCTCTAAAACAAAGGTTGATAAGGTTATTACACTTGATGACCAGATGAAACTGATTAATAGTTTGTATGCCTGTCCTCATGGTGTAATCGCCATGTCGCAATCTATTGCCAACTTCGTTGAAACATCAACAAATCTTGCCTCCATACGAATGCTGGAAAACGAATTTCTTATCACAACGAGCCAGCGTAGTTCCATTGAATCGGCCAAAGATGATGTAGCAAATATGGTACGTTCCTGTTTTGAACTGGCAGGTGCAAACGTAACCCATAGCGATGGTTATCCCGGCTGGGCACCAAACCCGCAATCTGAAATCCGCGAAATCACTGAAGAAGCCTATTTCAATCTGTTTCTGTCGAAACCACAGGTGAAAGCGATCCACGCCGGACTGGAATGTGGTTTGATTGGCGACAAATATCCTTTGATGGATATGATTTCATTTGGTCCAACAATCAAAGGCGCACATTCGCCTGATGAAAGACTGGATATTGAGTCGGTAACCAAATTCTGGAAACTCACATTGAGCGTGCTCAAATGGATACCTTTGAAAGGATAATATGAAAAAAGGAGCGGCTTCGCTCCTTTTTTTTATGCTTCAGCAATAATAAATTAAGCTGAATTCCTGGTGATTCGCAGGCACATGATTACAACTGAGCGAGGCTATCTCACTGCAGGTAAATCTGATTCAACCTGTGGGCAGATCAGATGACTGTGAATTGTTCGTCAATGTTGTACAATGAATCTTTTGATTGCGAAATTTTTACCATCGGAATATTTTAATACATAAATCCCATTCGTAAAATGTTTTAAGTCAATAGTTTCAGGAAAGAAATCTGTGTTGTTATACACAACCTGCCCCGGGTTATTCATGATCTGAACTGTTTGATTAGGACTGGTTTTTGTTCGGTGAAGCAGTAATTTATCACTTGCCGGATTGGGATCAATTGTAATTAAACTGTTGTTTTGAATTTCATCAATACTTTCAAATATTCCACCAACTGATATAAACCCAATCATCCAGCCATCCTGGTTCGTTTCAATAGCATCGCTTGCGAAAGTGAAACGAAATGTAATGGTGTCCATGGTTAACGGTGAAATTTGATAGTAGATATTGATTTCCTCCCATTCTGATGAACCTGAAAAACCTGGTTTACCTAAACTTGCAACCGTGTCATTCAAAGTGTAAATATCTCCGCCTATTTGTATTAGGTTCATATAGTCCTGAAGTAAATTCACCCAGCTTATTCCATTATTATGCGATACTTCAATGGTGCCTCCGTCAAACCCGTTGTCTGTTTCTACTTTATGAACGAAGGAAATGATTGGTCCCCAGAAATTGCCGCTGCAATTCTCACCAACTTCCTGATAAGAGCAATTAAGGATTGAAAACTGAAACGAAGAGATATTGTTAATTGGATATGCGTTAACAGTATCTGTTACCAGAGCCCTGGGATAATAATAACCGTAGTTAAAAATTGTTTTGTCTGGGGCACCAACCTGCCAGATGTTGTTGGTTTGTGTTGTGTCAAAATAAAAATAATAAGCGCTGCTGTCATCATAGGAATTAAAATCAAAGTTTTCCCATGTGTCGTAGGTACAGTCCTGACAAACATTCACGAAATTAGTCTGACCCTTTGAATTGATTGTTGCAACAATTGCAAGAAACACAAAGATTAGTTTTTGCATGGTTGTTTTTTTAATTTTTTACATTGTTAATCTGAGTATTAAAACGGTCAGCAGGCCGGAATTGTTGACGATGTTTTGGAATCTTCGGCAAGTATGGGGTATTGATTTGCTATTTCGATTGCTTGTCTTTTATCCATGTGCGAAGTTCTAAAATTTTATCAAACCATTCTTCCTGATTACCTTAAAACTTCTTTCCAATCTGTACAATCGGCCTGACTAACATTTCCCAACCATAGACTTTGTCTTCCCTATCACTATCCGAAAATAAAGGTGCGCCGCCATACAAATTGCTTGATACGCCACACCCTATATCAAAAAACCACCTTTTATTTTTCGACAAATTCATTCTTTTACCGAAAGAAACACCTAACCCATAATCGTAAAGTGTATGATTGGCTTTGATCCCATTCTCGCTATGAAAATCAACATGATACCTATAAACCAAATATCCGCCAATCCAAATATTATTACGCCATCTGGCTTGAGAAACAAAGAAATACTTTAATCCGGGCATGATGCAAAGTGCATAATTTGGTACACCCATTTCATCAAGCCAAAACTGGTTGCTGATTACCATTTCGACCATAAATTGGTTGGTAATATACCTTTCATATCCTATTGACAATGAGGAATACAAAACCAAAGGGATTACCATTCCTTTTATGGCATTTTTATAAGGAATTTCTGAATTGGTAGCAATTGCAGGTTTTTGAGAATAAGCAAAATGTATGAAAATCAGAAACATTAATATCAAGAGAAAACAAGGTTTCCATTTTATAAATGCGTCAGGACCTTTAACAGAAAAATCAATTATTTTCCGTTCCATTTTCTAAAAGAAATTAGTCAGTTAATACATTAAAGGTAATACGAAAAATTGATAATAAATAATTTTTATAGTCCTTGGTCACACCCACTTGGGAAGCAAAAATTATTAGAAACTGTCTAGATTTTATTTTTGAGTAGATTTTTGAAGAATTAAGTCCTCAGACGAGGCAAAATTGACGTTAATAGCAGCGCTATTGACGGAGATTTTAACGAAGTAT
>CAJBPB010000169.1 GCA_903957365.1 uncultured Bacteroidota bacterium | reverse complement strand
GTCAATTAAAGGTTTACCATTAAACTAAGTACAGGTTTTCCTTCTTGTAGAAGAAAATGGTGGCTATTATATTTGTAATGAATCATTTGCAAAGTCATAGCCAATGAATATCGTTATAATTGAGCAAAACAAAATTTTCCGCGAAAGTCTCAAAACCGCGCTTAACCAAATACCCGATTTTGATATTGTTTCGGATTCTGATAATACAGATTGTTTCGAAAATCTGGGTGATAAGCAAATACAATTGATATTGATTGATAATAACCTGACAAAAAGCAAATGCAGTGAAATTAAGAATAAAGCACTTGCACTTTGGCCATCCGTCAGATTTTTGTTATTGATAAATTATAAAAAAGAGGAGTGCAATATCGATTTAAACAGACCGGTCAAAGCGATACTTAAAAATTCAAGTAAAAAGGATTTTGAGAATAGAATCAGAGAATTATAAGTAAAAAAACTAATCAAATTAAATAAAGGAATACAATGAAAACATCTCCAAGCCTTGCTGTGTTTGCAGCCTTTCTTTTTTGCAGCCTGCTTTTGATTACTTCGTGTAAAAAAGATCCGATACAGGATGACGGTTTAGGTGCCGATCCAATTGGTCCCGACAGGGCTTTGCCATATACTTATCCTGACTGGATGGCAAATATTGATGACAGTAAATATTTATCTGAAATTACCATTCCCGGTACCCACGATTGCGGTGCCGACCTTCACACATCTGCGCAGGGAACTATGTCGAATTTAACAATCGCGCAGGATTTCCGTATTGCAAATCAGCTATTGTTGGGCGTAAGATGGTTCGACATTCGCCTGAATGATGATGACGGGACAATGACAGTGTTTCACGGCCCTTATTATCTTCACAAAAATTTCAATGACCTGATTCGCCCTACCCTTGATTTTTTAACTGCTCATCCAACCGAAGTAGTTGTTTTTATGATAAAGCAGGAGCATTCCAACAGAGGAGATGATGCTTTTGCAAACGGTGTTTTGGGCTATCTTAATTGGTCATATCCTGATAGGTTTTGGATGGGCGACCATATACCCCAGCTTAGCGAAGTAAGAGGTAAAGTCGTCATTGTACGGCAATTTTGGGGTACTCATGGCTATGCAATGGGAGTGCCTTTGCTGTGGAATGACAACACCACGGGGAGTTTTGGTGGGACTGATGATGGAATGTACGTTTACGTTCAGGATCATTATTCACTGAACTCGGTAAGTCTCGACACTAAGATTTCTGAGATTGAGGCTTGTTTATCAAAAGCTCACACCGAACCGTATCCCTTCAGATGTTACTACCTAAACTTTACCAGTGGTGAACAAGACGTTCAGGGAACATCTCTTGAGTATATTGCATCTTATATTAATCCAAGAATAAATAATTTTTTACTTTCAGGGACGATATGGCATAATGTCGGCGTTGTCTTCGTAAATTTTGCTGGTGGCTCTGATGATGGCGCGGTTCCGAACGACCTTGTAAAAACCCTGGTAAATCTTAATATTACCGGCCCTACCACGGTTACAATTGGCACACAGGTATGGGAGAGCGCTAACCTTAATGTCATATCCTACCGCAATGGCGACCCTATTCCCAAAGTAACAGATCCTACAGCATGGAGCACTCTTACAACCGGGGCTTACTGCGATTATAACAATAGTATTAATGGCTATGGAAAGCTCTACAACTGGTATGCCGTGAATGACTCAAGGGGATTGGCTTTCGCAGGCTTTCATGTGGCAACCGAGCCTGAGTGGATGACGCTTGCTAACTATGTGGGTGGTCAAGATGTTGCCGGAGGCAAATTAAAAGAAACTGGCACAGGCCATTGGTTGTCTCCTAATACAGGAGCAACGAATGCAGTTGTATTTACAGCCTTGCCCGGTGGTTGGCGTGATGCAAACGGAACATTTGGCAATAGTGGAACTATAGGCAACTGGTGGACTTCTACACCAGTCAATTCAGATGCATTAAATTTTTACATGCAATACAATAGCGCGGAAATTATTCATCAAACTAATAATGCAAAATACGGCTATTCCGTTCGTTGCATTAAAAATTAAAGGCTATCTCTAAAAAAAAAACTTAATTGATAAATTCCAAAAAAATATATATGAAAACACTGTTGTCCGGTAAAAAAATAAAGGAAACCGAACATTAAGTTCGGTTTCTTTAAATTGTAGTTTAGCATTCTCTTAAAAATCCATACTACAATGAGCAAAACTACATTTTTTTTCGGGCAATCCGTTTTCGGACAGCTGATTTCTTTAATAGACTCAAGCATTGTTTCAAATGCATCCAAAGCGTGTAATGCCGACCGATATGTCAAGAAGTTCAAAACCAAAGACCATTTGATAAGCATGCTGTTTTGTGCCTTCGCAAAGTGCTCATCACTACGGGAGGTATCAGGTGCAATGCTAGGTTTATCAGGCAAAACCAAACATTTTCAATTGGATCATATACCCAAGAAAAGCACTCTTGGCGATGCGAATCAACGACGAGATGCAGAAGTTTTCGGTATTATTTACAACAAGCTTCTGTTAAAACATGGACACATTTTCTCGGACAGCCGAATTAAAGATGTCATTGACAAGCAAATAGAGATATTTGACAGCACCACTATTAGCCTATTTAAGGACATTTTAAAATGTGTTGGCCGAAAACCAAAAGATGGCAAGCGAAAGGGAGGCGTTAAAGTACATACTGTTATAAATGTTGATGAAGCGGTGCCAAAAATGGTATGGTTTACTAATTCAGCAACGAATGATCATGTTTTGTTAAGTAAATTGAAGATGGACTCAAATACCATTTACGTTTTTGACAAGGGCTACAATGATTATAAGGCTTTTAAAAAGTTCAGCGATAACGAAACCGGATTTGTTACCCGAATTAAAGATAATGCTGTTTATGAATCTGTGTTTGAGAATGAAATAGAGGAGCATATTCATTCGGGTGTTCTTCAGGATGAAATCATTGAACTTACTGTAAAAGAAAGCGCAACAACAAGTAAACTAAAGCTCAGGAAGATACGGTTTTACGACAGAGTGTTAAAACGTGAGTTCGAATTTCTGACCAATTTATTTGAAATGAGATCTGATTTAGTGGCAGCTATATACAAACTGCGTTGGCAAATCGAATTGCTTTTTAAGCAGATTAAGCAGAACTTTCCGTTGAAATATTTTCTAGGAGACAATGAAAACGCCATTAAAATACAAATATATTGTACTCTGATTGCCAATTTACTGATGACTGTAATTCAAAAGAAATTAAAAAGAAATTGGGCATTTTCAAATCTGGTCAGTTTTTGCAAGATTCACCTGTTCAATTATATTCATCTGCTAAGTTTTTTAGAAAACCCGGAAAAAGATTGGCAGAAAACTTTCGATAGAGTGAGACAGCCATCCCTTTTTGAGGGGGCTTACTTTTGAAAATTACGAAAACTAAAATTATCTATTTTGATTATCAGATAATTACAATAGAATAAATTTATTTCCTACTTTTATCGGACAATAATGATTCATATTACTGCGATCACCGGACAAAAAGCCATCGTGGAACTTTATGATCTTTTGGGCCATCTGGTTGTCAGTCAGCAGCTGGTACCTGGAACACCTGGTTCT
>CAJBPB010000168.1 GCA_903957365.1 uncultured Bacteroidota bacterium | reverse complement strand
TTTTCATCCAGTTCCTGTGCAACAGGTTTTATTTCGCGTTCGGCAAACTCGCGCACAGTTTCACGAATCATTTTGTGCTCTTCTGATAAATCGAAATTCATGGTGTATTTTTTTGTTCTGTAGTTATTAATTTCGTTTTTACAATTTGTTATTCCTTCAGTCCGCCCTTTTAACTTTTCACTTTCAACTTTTCACTTTTCACTTTTAACTTACTTCTCCCTTCAAATGAATCAACTGCGTCTTCACATTCACCATCTCCCCTACTTTCACATTGATCTTTTCTACGATGGCGGGTTGCGATGCAACTATATTATTTTCCATTTTCATGGCTTCGACAACCAATAAAATGGTACCACGTTTCACCTCATCCCCTTCGTTAACGTTTATCTTGATGATTTTCCCCGGCATAGGTGAAAATAAATTGCCTGTGTCACCGGCAGTATCAGCCAACGAATAATCAATTGAATCATTCAGCTGGTCCTTTCGGTTCATCGTGAAACTTTCACCTGCGAGGGTCACAAGGGTCAGGCCTTCATCATTATCTGAGATATATGCTTTATAAATCGCACTCTCCGTTTCGATTACAATTTTATTCATTTCTAATGAATGCAACCGCATCGTAATCCTCTCGCCATCGATCGATGCAACCAATGAATCCGGTACATCTTCAATCACTTCCACTGAAAGAATCTTTTCATCAATCAAAACATCAAACACCATGTTTTGCCTCCAGTAACCGATTTTGCTCCAGACACTTTGTGAGGATTGAAGTCTGTTTTTGTTTGATTGATACAACAAAAATGCACCTGTTGCCTGACGATAAACGGATTGTGATTTTGGTAGCTGCAAGGCTTCGACGAGCATGGCAGTGTGCTCATCGCAGAATTTCGTACTGATCTGATTATGAGCAAAAGACGGGTTTTTCAGTAATTGACGCAAATAGGGAATATTTGTTTTAATTCCCTGAATAATATATTGTTGCAAAGCCATCTCAAGTGAAAAAATTGCTGATTCGCGGTCGTTACCCCATGCAACCAGCTTACTGATCATCGGATCGAACAAACTGAATATTTCAGTCGGACCATCGATGCTTTGGTCAACACGGATATTATCCTGAACTGGCCATTGATAATTGGTGATTTTACCTGGCGATGGCATGAAATTCTGCAACGGATCTTCAGCATAAATACGACTTTCAATCGCGTGGCCATGCTGTTTTATGTCGCTTTGCTGCATCCTGAGCGGATGTCCCTGTGCAATCATTAATTGTTCTTCCACCAGATCGAATCCCGTCACCATCTCCGTTACCGGATGCTCAACCTGAATACGGGTATTCATCTCAAGGAAATAAAAATGAAGGTCCTTATCAACCAGGAACTCAATGGTACCGGCACTTCTGTAACCGATATCACGACAAATATTCACAGCAGCCTCACCCATTTTTTCGCGTACTTCCTGCGTCAGCGTTGGTGAAGGCGATTCTTCAATGATCTTCTGGTAACGTCGCTGAATGCTGCATTCGCGCTCAAACAGATGCACTACATTGCCGAGATTATCACCCAAAACCTGAATCTCAATATGCCTTGGTTCTTCAATAAATTTCTCAACATAAACTGTTGCATCTCCGAAATAATTCAAAGCTTCCCGTGAAGCATTTTCCAATATCTCTGACAGTTCATCCAGCTTGTAAACAATTTTCATTCCTTTGCCACCACCACCGGCCGCTGCTTTCACCAGCAAAGGAAAAGCAATTGAATCTGCCTTTGTTAAAATCTCTTCTTTTGTACCTGAAATTCCCTGGGTCACAGGCAGTCCGCAACGGACAGCATGATTACGTGCCGAAATCTTATTTCCCATCAGTCGCATCGTCGCTGCATCCGGACCGATGAAAATAATTTTGTTTTCTACACAGGCATCAGCAAACAAAGGATTCTCTGACAAAAATCCGTAACCGGGATGGATCGCATTCGCTCCTGCTTTTTTTGCCAGCTGAATTATCTTCTCAATATTGAGGTAAGTATCGCGAAGTTCGCCACCTCCTAAAGACAAGGCTTCATCGGCAAGGCGCACATGCTGCGCATCCGCATCAAGGGTGTGATACACTGATACGGAGCGGATTCCCATGCGTTTCAGGGTTTTTATAATGCGGACAGCTATCTCACCACGATTGGCAATCAGCACTTTATGTATTACTATTTGCTTCATAATTCTTGAAACCAATTGGGTTTTCGTTTTTCAAAAAATGCGGTGATTCCTTCCTGTCCTTCAGGAGCAGCTCGTTGACTGGCAATCAATTCGGCCGTATGATTCATCATTTCGGGATGTGACAGCGTTTCTGATTGTATCTTTCTGATAAGTTTTTTTGTCTGGGCAACGGCATCCGGCGCTGCTGAAAGCAATTGATTGCAATAATAGGTAAGCACCTCATCGCAATCTGCGCTTGTGACAATTTTGTTTACCATCCTGTATTTCTCAGCTTCGGCCGCATTGAAACGCCGTCCAGTGAGCATCAGATCACGGGCAGCAGCTTCACCACACCGGGCCAGCACATAAGGCGAAATAGTTGCCGGTAATATGCCGATTTTTACTTCACTGAAAGCAAACACGGTATTTTCGTCGGCCAACACGATATCACAGGCAGCTGCCAGTCCATTAGCACCAGCGTAAACAGCGCCATGCAGCAATGCAATAACTGATTTCGGACTGTTATTGATGGTAGCAAATAAAGTGGCTAGACGCAAGGCATCCTGTTTATTTTCGGTCTCACCAAAACTGGCAATCTCTTTCATATAATTCAGATCGGCACCGGCACAGAATGATTTTCCATGTCCGCGCAACACAATCACACGGACTGTCGGGTCATCTGACAAAGCTGTAAATGCTTCTGTCAGCTCCTGTATCATCATTGCGTTCATCGCATTGTGCTTCTCAGGCCGGTTGAGCCAGATTGTTGCTACTGAAAGGGATTGTTCTAAAATTATGTTCTCCAAAGTGTGAGTTTTAAAGTCTTTTTAATTCAAAGTGCAAAATTCAAATGGCAAATTGCAAATGTGAACTTTACTTAAGATGATGTTTTTACTATTTTAGATTTTGCTGTAACTATCGATTTTGCAATAATATTTGCCAATTCTTTTGATTCCTTATGAAGAAATTCCAACACCTCATCTTGAGAATTAACAAATTTAGCCCCGATGATGAGTTTTATCCAAAAATGAGATTCCCGAAGTTCTTTCAACACAATTTGCATTTTATGAATGAAATCAGCCCGGCTCTCACCAGCTCTTGCTTCTTCATAATTAGCTCCGGAGGATGTTCCTGCACGAAAAAGCTGACCATAAATATGCCGGCCTGAATAAGTTGTACACAATTGTTGTTCAATCTTAATAATGCTAATTACGAAATTCATAAATCTTTCTGATATATCATCCGAAAAACTACTCATTTTATTGTGTGTTTAATTTTCATTTTGCCATTTGCATTTTGCTATTTGCATTTTGCTATTTGCATTTTGCTATTTGCATTTTGCATTTCATCTTCGCTCACATCCTGAAAACCCCGAATTGTTGTTCCGGGAACGGATTATTCCGCGCTGAAGCAATGCCCATAGCAATGATTTTTCGTGTGTCAGCCGGATCAATGATACCATCGTCCCAAAGACGCGCAGTACTATAATATGCTGAACCTTCACGTTCATATTTTGCCAGGATAGAGTTCTTCAGATCATTGATTTCCTGTTCCGGCATCACCTGACCCTTTTCGCGGTACTGATCCTGCTTTACTGTAACCAGCACATTCGCAGCCTGTTCGCCACCCATGACCGATATCTTGGCATTAGGCCACATAAACAACAATCTCGGACCAAAAGCCCTTCCGGCCATGCCGTAGTTACCGGCTCCGAACGATCCGCCAATGATCACCGTAAATTTTGGCACATTGGCATTGGAAACGGCATGAACCATTTTCGCGCCGTCTTTGGCAATACCGCCCCGTTCAAAGTCTTTACCAACCATGAATCCGGTGATATTCTGCAAAAAAAGCAATGGGATTTTTCGTGCACAGCACAATTCAATAAAGTGCGTGACTTTCAGCGCTGATTCGGAAAAAAGTACGCCGAAATTGGCAATGATCCCGACCGGAAATCCCATGATATACGCAAATCCTGTAACAACTGTTGTTGCATATTTGGCTTTAAACTCCTGAAATTCACTCCCATCCACCATACGCATGATAATCTCACGCGGATCGAGTTGCTTACGCAGATCAAGTGGAGCCAGTCCATATAATTCTTTCGGATCGAACAACGGTTCCCGTGGTTCCCTTACATCAAGTATCTGCCTGTGAACAGGTTTCAGTGTCTCAAAAATATTCCTGCAAATCTGGAGGGCATGAATATCATTTTCTGCCAGATGATCAGCTACGCCAGAGATAGAGGTATGCACTTCGGCGCCACCCAGCTCTTCAGCAGTAACTTCCTCACCAGTAGCGGCTTTCACAAGTGGTGGGCCACCCAGAAATATAGTACCCTGGTTACGCACAATAATGGTTTCGTCGCTCATGGCTGGCACATAGGCGCCACCAGCCGTGCACGATCCCATAACAATGGCGATTTGTGGCAATCCGGCAGCAGACATACGCGCCTGATTGTAAAAAAATCTTCCAAAATGATCACGGTCAGGGAATACAGTATCCTGTTCCGGGAGGAAAGCTCCGCCTGAATCGACAAGATAAACGCATGGTAACTGATTTTCCATGGCAATTTCCTGCGCCCGCAAATGCTTTTTAATCGTATATTGCATATAAGTGCCTCCCTTTACGGTGGCATCGTTGGCAATAATTACTGTTTCGCGGCCATGGATCACGCCGATACCGGTAACGATTCCAGCTGACGGAAATCCGTTGTTATACAGATTGTATGCCGCCAGTGGCGAGAGTTCCAGGAAAGGTGTGCCGGGATCGACCAGCAAATCGATGCGTTCGCGGGCTGTTAGTTTGTTGCGTTCCTTGTGCTTTTTCAATGCATCTTCGCTGCCACCCCGGGTTACATTCCGCTGAATCGTTTTGAACTCATCGAGCAGTTGCACAAATGATGCACTGTTTTGCTTAAACTCAGCAGACTGGGTGTCGATTTTTGTTTTTAGTGTGTACAATTCAACTGATTTTAGTGATTTCTGAATGCCGGCCCAAAGCTTTTTGATTGATTAGTAACCTTTCGCAGTGAACCCGGACCGTAAAGTTATATAAATATGAATATGTTAAGCAACAATCAAAGGAAACTTCTCTCAGAATTATGATTTTGATGACTGAAGAAAAGTATTTATTTCAAAATACATAGTGAAGAAGCAGAATCCAGCAACTAAAATTATTATCAGGAAATCTATCAGCAGTTGTAAGGGTTTTATACCAATCTGACCAATCCAACAGAAAAAACTCTGTCCTTTTCAGAAAAAAGATGTATGCCATTTAGTGATTAAGCTTTTATACTAATTTAGCCGACGCATAATTATCAAATTCATTTACACATATGAACTACCCAAAGAAAGTTGTGATCGGCGACATTACTGTCCGCGACGGTTTCCAGCACGAAGAAAAATTTATCCCGACAGAAGCAAAACTATGGCTTGCCGAAGAATTACTGTTGTGCGGGTTCAAACATATTGAAGTTTCCAATTATGGT
>CAJBPB010000167.1 GCA_903957365.1 uncultured Bacteroidota bacterium | reverse complement strand
TTCAGCATATTTATTGCGAAGTTTAAAGAAGTTCTTAATAATATCCTCTGATTTAATCATTATTAAAAAGCGCTTTTCTTTAAATACCACGAAAAATAGAAAATCTATGAGTATTACCTAAGCTCGCGCTCGCTTGTAGCGCGTGCGGTAGCGCCTTTTCATCACAAACTTAACAATTTTGACCCAAACAAGGATGGTTTTTCGGTATGATTTTTTGCCGGAATGAATGTATGTTTACATCAATTCACGAGCTACAAGCGAGCATAGGTTTCTATCAATACAAGTTCTGTTAGTGCTCAAAAAAGATTCAGAAGATCTGAAAATGAAGCATAATTTTATGGTGGTAAGGCAAAAAAAAACCGGTAGATTTCTACCGGTTTTTTTGTACATAATTTTAGCTTATTATGGAAGAAGTACAGTGTCAATTGCGTGAATAACTCCATTGGTTCCTTGAACGTCAGTGGCTATTACGTTTGAATTACCATTTAGTTTAACATTTGTTCCTGTCACAACGACATCAATATTGCTTCCGGATTTGAGAGTTGGGGCACTGCCCGACATCACTTGTGAAGCTGTAACATTTCCAGCAAGAACATGATAAAGCAAAATTGGAGTGAGCTGGTCTGCTGAAAGGTCAGCAATGCCTGAAACACCTAAGACAGTAAATAGTTTTTCGAATGCCTCATTGGTAGGTGCAAACACAGTAAATGGTCCGGTTGCAGATAAAGCAGAAGCTAAATCGGCTTTCAAAACAGCCTGAACAAGTGTGCTAAAGCCAGGGTTATTGATGGCGTGATTTACAACAGAAGCAGGAATGATCACTTTATCAATCACATGAATGACACCGTTAGAGGCCATAATATCAGCAGTTGTTACAGTGCTGCCATCGACTTTAACAGTGGTAGTTTTTTCGATGAAAACCTTAATGAAGTTTTGACCAGGACCACTGTTGTTTAAGGTGTTTGCATAACCGGTAGCGATGTCAGAAGATTTTACACTTCCACTTACAACATGATTTAATAAGATCGGAGTGAGAATTTCGGCACTGAGATCATCTATACCTGAAACTCCCAATTGAGTGAAAAGGGTGTTGAACGCCGTGTTGGTTGGAGCGAAAACGGTGAAAGGACCTGTTCCTTCCAGGGCTGTAACTAAATTGGCTTTTTGAAGTGCTGAAACAAGGATTGAAAACTGTGGATCAGACACCGCAGTCTGTACAATGTTTTTTGAATCAACAACAGGTTCGTCATCTTTTGAACAGGATGTGAATACACCTGCCATTAGAAGTGCGATAAAAAAGTACTGAAGTTTGGATTTTAATTTTTGCATGATTGTAGAGTTTAATAAAGTTAATATGAGTTTTAAAAAATACTTAATAAACCATATAAACCATACAACCATATATTTTGTTCAACGTTTATCGTATAAAGTTAAACAAAATCTCTAAAAAGAATTATGATTCTCTCTTAATTCATTGTTAATCAGTAAAATAAATAATTAAAATATTTTATCAACTGTGTTTATTTCAATTGAGAAATCAGTTTTCAGCAGGCTATACTTTGGGAAAAGTTATCAGGGTGGCTCCTCTCTGGTGCGGATTTACCTTCGGTGAGATCGTTTCGCTCAGTTGTAATCCGTGCCATTCGAAAACAAATCATTACAAAAATATCAAATTAAGCAGTTTCGTTGGCAACAAGAAAGAAACAAGCTTATTTTTTAATCATTTGGCATGAATTTGTAATTCCCAGCTGGGGTGAGTGCTTTTGATTCTACTGCTTTTTCTAAATCACCAAGTGTTAAAACCAATTTCTCCTCTTTCTTTATTCCTCTGAAAGAGCGAACCAATGCGGGTAAAATCCAGTCACCCTCTAATTCAAAGTAACTATCAAAATTAAAATTCGTAACGTCAACACTAAATTGTTTGCTGAAAACATTAATAAAATCATAAGCGTCGTCACCCGTTATTCCCAAATCTTGTTCTACTCTAGTTTCTCGTTGCAGTTCAAATGGGTACTTCCACCTGACTTCTTCAACAAATGACTTTATATTATTGAATATTGTATCATTCATATTATCAAAATATTTCATCAAACTTTACATTTTCTCTCATATACATTAAGCTCACCCTGTTGGCGCGGATTTGTAATCCGTGCCATTTGAAAACAAATCAATACAAAAATATCAAATAAAGCAGTTTCGTTGGCAATAAGAAAGGAACAATCTTATTACTTTATCAATAGGCACGGATTACAAATCCGCGCCAGCCTGGGAGAGAACGCTACGCTATAGGTTACAAATCTGCGCCAGCCTTGGGGACCGGAATATATATTCATGCGCATCAAAATCCATGCACAAAAAATCCCGGCTTCGTTTCCAAAACCGGGATTTTAATTATGTTAGTCGCAATTAAACCGTTGTCGAAGCACCAGGCGCTGGAGCGGCTGCAGTCATCGCGGCCAGTTCCTTGTCGATATGGAACATGCCACCTTTGTCGTCACCCACCAGACTGATTTTGTCCAGAATGGTTTTCATGGTGCTTTCTTCCTCAATCTGTTCGGTGATAAACCACTGAATGAAATTACCGGTGGTATAATCTTTTTCTACCAGGGTCACTTCATACAACGAATTAATAGAAGCCGAAACATATTCTTCATGTTCCATCACCTTCTGAAAAATATCGAGTAATGAAGTATAATCATTCACCGGCTGATCGAGTGCCATCAAAACGGCTTTGCCACCACGGTCGTTCACATAATGAATGAATTTGAGCTGATGAAAACGCTCTTCTTCGGTCTGACGGTAAAGGAAAGCGGCTGCTCCCGGAAAACCGTTTGTTTCGCACCAGATGGCCATCGAAAGATACAAACGTGATGAATGTTCTTCTCTGCGTATCTGTTCAATAATGGCAACTTCAACTGCTTTTTTTATCATGGTAATTTTATTTAATGCGTTGAAAATAAATATTATCCGAGTGCATTCGCACCGCTCACAATCTCGATAATCTGGTTTGTGATGGATGCCTGACGGGCCTTGTTGTAAATGAGTTTCAGGTCTTTGATCATCTCCGTTGCATTGTCGGTGGCCTTGTGCATCGAAATCATACGGGCGCCGTGTTCCGAAGCAAAACTGTCGAGTATCATCTTATACACCTGCATCTTCAGCGTCTTCGGAATGAGTTCATCCAGAATGGCAGCTTTATCGGGTTCAAAAAGATAATCAACTCCTTCGTATTGCTCATTTTCATCAACAGCCGGCAACTCAACAGGCAACAATTGTTCGTGCATGAGGATCTGTGTCCCGGCATTTTTAAACTGGTTGTAAATGAAGATGATCTGATCAAACTCCTCATCCACAAAGGCTTTCATGAACTGATCGGCAATCGGGACAATGGCATTGAAATTCAGATTGTCAAATACATGAATATTTGATCCGAGGATTTTATAATTTCTTGTTCTGAAAAACTCCTCGCCTTTTTTTCCGATGGGGAAAAGTGAAACATTACCCGCTTCGAATTGTTGCTGGTACGATTCGGCGATGAGTTTGGTGGTGGCACGTATTACATTGGTATTGAAAGCGCCGCAAAGTCCGCGGTTCGATGTGACCGGCACCAACAAAATCCGTTCGGCCGGACGCTGAACTGAATACTTGCCATCGGAAGTATGCTCCATGCTTTTCGACAGATTCTGCACCAATTCCTGCAATTTGGCACTGTAAGGCCGCATGGCAGTGATTGCATTTTGTGACTTACGAAGCTTCGAAGCGGCCACCATTTTCATGGCGCTTGTAATCTGTCGGGTTGAATTGACCGAATCGATTCGTATTCTTACTTCTTTTAAATTTGCCATCCTGTCGTTTTTCTATACTATTTCTCGTATTTGGCTGCCACATCAGCGGCCACTTTTTTCAGGGTTGCAATCATCTCATCGGTATATTTACCTGCCTTGAGTGCTTTCATCACATCGCTGTATTTTTCTTCAAGATGGTGAAGAAATTCCGTCTGGAAATTAATGATCGATTTCACCGGAACTTTACGCAGCAAATTGTTTGTACCACAGAAGATGATCGCAATCTGCTGTTCCACAGTCAATGGCGCATACTGCGGTTGTTTCAGGATCTCGACATTACGTTTTCCTTTATCCAATACCGACATGGTAGCGGCATCAAGGTCGGAACCGAATTTCGAGAACGCTTCCAGCTCGCGGTATTGTGCCTGGTCGAGTTTCAGTGTACCAGCCACTTTCTTCATCGATTTGATCTGCGCATTACCTCCTACACGT
>CAJBPB010000166.1 GCA_903957365.1 uncultured Bacteroidota bacterium | reverse complement strand
TCCAATACCGACATGGTAGCGGCATCAAGGTCGGAACCGAATTTCGAGAACGCTTCCAGCTCGCGGTATTGTGCCTGGTCGAGTTTCAGTGTACCAGCCACTTTCTTCATCGATTTGATCTGCGCATTACCTCCTACACGTGATACCGAAATACCCACGTTGATAGCCGGACGAATACCAGAGTTGAAAAGGTTTGTCTCAAGGAAAATCTGACCGTCGGTGATAGAGATCACATTGGTTGGGATATATGCTGAAACGTCACCGGCCTGTGTTTCGATGATAGGGAGAGCGGTAAGTGAACCACCACCTTTCACCAATGGACGGATGCTTTCGGGAAGATCGTTCATGTTTTTGGCAATCTCATCTGAGTTGATGATTTTGGCAGCACGTTCAAGCAGACGTGAGTGAAGATAAAACACGTCTCCCGGATAAGCCTCACGTCCCGGAGGACGGCGCAGTAACAATGAAACCTCACGGTAAGCAACAGCCTGTTTCGAAAGATCGTCATAAATTACAAGTGCAGGGCGGCCCGTATCGCGGAAAAACTCCCCGATGGCAGCACCGGCAAAAGGTGCATAAAACTGCATGGCAGCCGGATCGGATGCTGTTGCAGTGATGACAACAGTATAAGGCAATGCGCCGTTGTCTTCAAGTATTTTAACAATATTGGCAACAGTGGAGCCTTTCTGACCAATCGCGACATAAATGCAATATACTGTTTCGCCTCTGTCGTAGAACTCTTTCTGGTTCAGAATGGTGTCAATGGCAATGGCGGTCTTGCCTGTCTGACGGTCGCCGATGATCAGCTCACGCTGTCCGCGTCCGATAGGAATCATGGCGTCGATGGCTTTGATACCCGTCTGCAATGGTTCGTTTACAGGTTGACGGAAGATAACACCCGGCGCCTTGCGCTCGAGCGGCATCTCATAAGTAACGCCTTTGATTTCACCTTTGCCGTCGATGGGTTCGCCAAGTGTGTTGATAACACGACCCAGCATTCCTTCGCCAACGCGCAGTGAAGCGATACGACCGGTGCGTTTCACGGTATCACCTTCGTTGATACCTTCGATGCCACCCAGTAAAACGATACCCACATTGTCTTCTTCAAGGTTGAGAACGATACCCATCAGGCCGGTCTTCTCAAATTCGACCAACTCACCTGATTCGGCATTTCCCATACCGTAAACACGTGCGATACCGTCACCGATCTGTAACACTGAGCCTACTTCTTCCAAAACAGCATCGGTATTGAAACCGGCAAGTTCTTTACGCAGTATTGCTGATACCTCAGCAGGATTGATAGCTGCCATATTCAGTCTTTCTTTTTTTAAAATCCTTTAATATATAAGTTTTTGTCAAATTCTTTGTGGAGTCGGCTGATTTCTTCACTCACGCTGGCGTTGTAAAGATAATCGTCCATTTTTAGCACAAATCCGCCGATAATTTCCGGATCAATATGCTCGGTCATCTGCAATGTCTTGCTGGTAAGCTCTTTGAAACGTTTAACCAGCTTGTCACGAAGGTCCGCATTGATCTCAATGGCGGTTGTGATATCGACACTGGCGATATTTTTGTGATCCAGATACAGTTCATTGAACTGATGCGCTATTTCCAGTATATTCATTTCGCGGCCTTTGCGGACCAGAATATCGAGAAAAGTAAGCGAATGTTTGCCCAGGTGATTTTCGAATACCTTACGGATAATAAGTTTTTTGCGCGCCGGAGGAATCACCGGATTTGTCATAAGCTTACGTAGTTCGCGGTTTTCGTTCATCACCGCAGTCACAAGCAACATATCCTTGCTGGTACTCTCGATCACATTGTCTTCGACAGCCAGATCGAACAAGGCTTTTGCATACCGTTTTGCTAAGAGCGAATTCTTCATTTTGCCTGTGACGGATTAGTTAAGTTGCTTTTTTTCGAGCAGACGTTCGATATATTCCTGTTGCGATTTTGGTGCTGTCAGTTTCTCACGCAGAATCCGTTCCGCCACCTCGATAGAGATTTCGGCGATCTGGTTTTTGATTTCTGTCATCGCAGCCAGTCGTTCATGGTTGATGCGTTCTTTGGCACTCTCAACGATACGGTCGGCTTCCAGATTGGCTTTTACGCGCGCCTCGTCAAGCATTTTCTCTCTTATTTTACGTGCTTCGGCCATGATGGCATCACGTTCTTCTTTGGCATCCTTCAACAACTGTTCGTTGTCGATTTTCAACTTCTTCATCTCTTCGTGCGCGATATCAGCAGCCTGCAAGGCTTCTTCGATATGACGCTCACGGTCGTTGAGGGCCTGCATGATGGGTGGCCAAACAAATTTCTTTAAAATGAAAAACACGATGCCAAAGGCAAGGGTCATCCAAAATATAAGTCCTATTCCCGGATTTATTAATTCCATATTGAATCGATTTTTTCGGTTTAAAATAAAAACCCTTTGCTGCAACCAACCGTTGCAGCAAAGGGAATTTGCTGCATGTTACAAGAACACGATCAACAGACACACTACGATAGCGAAGAAAGCTACCCCTTCAATAAGGGCGGCTGCTACGATCATATTGGAACGGATATCACCGGCAGCTTCAGGCTGACGTGCGATAGATTCCAGTGCACTGCGACCGATCTGACCAATACCCATACTGGCGCCGATGGTAGCGATTGCTGCGGCCAGGCCGGCAGCCATTTTGGCGATTGGTGCAAGATCTACAACTGCTTGCATTAAAACGGTTAATAATTGCATGATTACAGTTTATTTAGGTTAATAATCGGGTGTATTTAATCAATGACTTTCATGGTGTTCTTCGTGCGCATGCTCCTCAACAGCCATTCCGATAAATATCGATGACAGCAGGGTAAATACATAGGCTTGTATAAAGGCAACCAGTAATTCGAGGAAATTCATAAAAATGGACAAGGCAACTGATAAAACAGACATGCCATATCCGGCATAGGCATTGGTTTGTCCGAAGACAAAAATCAAACTTACAAAACCCAGAATGATGATGTGACCTGCGGTGATGTTGGCAAACAAACGCACCATTAACACAAAAGGTTTTGTGATCATACCAACAATTTCGATGATCGGCATCAGAGGGATCGGAAGCTTCAGCCACCAGGGCACGCCGGGTGTATTGAAAATATGTGCCCAGTAATTTTTGTTACCACCGAATGAAACGGTTAGGAATGTAAACAGTGCGAGCACGCCGGTAACGGCCAGATTTCCTGTCAGGTTCGCTCCAAAAGGAAAGATTGGAATCAATCCCATTACGTTGTTCAGAAAGATAAAAAAGAAAACCGTAAGAAGATATGGCAGAAATCTGCGGTAATGTTTTTCACCGATTGAAGTTTTCACTACCTCATCGCGAATAAAGATGATCAAAGGTTCAACAAGCGACTGC
>CAJBPB010000165.1 GCA_903957365.1 uncultured Bacteroidota bacterium | reverse complement strand
GGTCAGACATTCATTATTTCAATTATTTGAAACGAATGCAAATTATCCATACTTCTGTTAACTTTTCATAACCAACTTAACGGTTAAGCAAAGAGGAATTATAACTAAAAAAGGATGCGTTTGCATCCTTTTTTAGTTAAGTATTTGTAATACTGTGTTTTACTTAATAAACATCAACTCACGATATTTTGGTAGTGGCCAAAGTCTGTCATCAATAACCATCTCAAGTTTATCAACATGGTATCTGATCTCATCAAAATATGGTTTCACTTTATAGCAATATGCATGGGCTTTTTCCTCTTCTGATTCTAGTTTATTAGCTTGTTTACGTTCTTCAGTCATCAATTCTACAAAATTTCTGATTTCAGAAATATGCTCAGATATTTCCTTTATCGTTTGAACCTGATTGCGACTTAGTTTAACATAAGTTTTCTGATCCAGCACATCTTTCAAACCACGTGCATTTTCGATAAGTGTATTTTGATATAAAATTGATGTTGGAATTATATGATTGATTGAAAGGTCACCAACCATACGTGATTCAATCTGCACTTTGCGTGCATATTTATCAAGTTGGATCTCATGACGGGCCTCTAACTCACGTTTTGTTAGTACATTATTCTTTTCAAATAAGGCAATTACTTTAGGTGATACGAAAGCTTTTATGGCATCAGGGGTGTTCGAATGATTTGATAATCCTCGTTTAGCTGCTTCTTTCTTCCACTCTTCACTGTAACTATTCCCTTCGAAACGAATTGGTTTTGATTCCTTTATATACTTTTTAATTATTGTAAATATGGCATCCTCTTTCTCAATTTTTTTATCGATGAGCGCCATTACTTCCTGATAAAACAGTCCAAGTTGCTCTGCAACAATAGTGTTAAGCACAAACATAGGTTTGGCCGAATTTGCCATTGATCCAACTGCCCTGAACTCAAATTTATTTCCTGTAAAAGCAAAAGGTGAAGTTCTGTTTCTATCGGTATTGTCCAGTAGAATCTCGGGTATTTTTGGCACTCCTTTCAATACTTCCTTTTCTGATTCACTTTTCATGCCTTTGTGATTTGGCATTTTCTCAATAGCATCTAGTGTTGCTGTTAGCTGTTCGCCAATAAAAGCTGAAATAATAGCGGGAGGCGCCTCATTGCCGCCCAATCGTAAGTCGTTTGAAGCAGATGCAATACTTGCACGAACCAATTCTTCGTAGGTGTGTAAACCCTTCAGGATATTTACCAAAATACTGATAAAGCGAAGATTATCTTTAGGTGTTTTTCCCGGAGCCAATAAATTTATTCCAGTGTTTGTAGCAAGAGACCAATTGTTGTGTTTTCCACTTCCGTTTACACTTTCGTAAGGTTTTTCATGCAACAGCACTTTAAAATGATGTTTACGGCTAACAGTATCCAACAGATGCATAAGCAATTGGTTATGATCAACTGCTACGTTAACTTCTTCATAAACAGGTGCACATTCAAACTGACTTGGTGCTACTTCGTTGTGTCTGGTCTTTAAAGGAATACCCAATTTATGTGATTCAATCTCAAGATCGCGCATAAAGGCTCTGGCACGGCTGTGGATAGTCCCAAAATAATGATCATGTAACTGTTGGTCTTTGGCTGACAAATGTCCAAAAACAGTTCTGCCTGTTAAAACAAGGTCAGGGCGGGCTGCAAACAATGCTGAGTCTACCAGAAAGTATTCTTGTTCCCATCCTAAAGTTGGGTAAACTTTCGTAACATCTCCGTTAAATAACTGGCAAACTTTGACAGCAGCGTGATCGATGGCATCAATTGATTTTAACAAAGGCGTTTTATAATCAAGTGATTCACCCGTGTAGGAAACAAAAATCGTTGGGATACATAGAGTTTTATCAATTATAAATGCTGGAGAAGTTGGATCCCATGCAGTATAACCACGTGCTTCAAATGTATTTCTGATTCCACCACTTGGAAATGAAGATGCGTCTGGTTCCTGCTGAATCAATTCATTTCCTTGAAACTCCTCGATTGCTTTACCTCCAGCCACAGGATTTACAAATGCATCATGTTTTTCAGCAGTTGTCCCTGTTAATGGGTGAAACCAATGCGTATAATGCGTTGCACCTTTGTTCATCGCCCATGCTTTAACTGCTGATGCTACCTGATCTGCTACTTTTCTATCAATTTTCTCTCCTTTATCAATAGCGAGTTGCACACTTTGAAAAGCTTCTTTAGTGAGATATTCCCGCATCACTGTTGCATTGAAAACCATTGATCCATAATAATCTGAGATTTTCAAAGAAGGATAATCTACCTGAACAACTTGTCGGTCAAGTGTTTGAGATAGTGCTGTAAATCTGAAATTTTCCATGTTAGAATTGTTGTTTATTTGTTGAAATTTGACGTTTACGAATGATCCAAAGTCCGGTATATGTCAGTAGTCCATTTAATATCAACAATTCGAATCCAAATTTGTATCCATTAAACAGAACTTCTGATTGGGAACTGATAGTATAGCAAATAACCGGTGATACAAGTGCTATGACCGGTACAAATTTATCTTTAATTTCTTTTTTACTGAATAAACCAAATGCAAATAAACCTAATAAAGGTCCATAAGTATAACCGGCTATTGTAAATAGTTTGTCAATTACACTCCGGTCATTGATAATACTGAACATTCCGATAAGTAAAAGCAAAACAATAGCAAAACCAAAATGTACCATCAATCGTGTCTTCTTTTTACGCGATTCTGACCACAACTTGTCATTTATTCCCAGGATATCAATAGAAAAAGAAGTTGTGAGTGAGGTAATTGCACCATCGGCACTGGGATAGGCAGCAGATATTAATCCTACCAGAAATACAATTCCTGCCAAAGGTGAAAGATATTGTAATGATATTGTTGCAAAAAGATCGTCCTTCAGAACAGGAATTTCTATTCCGGCTTCGTTCGCATATAAAAATAAGGTAGCCCCAAGAAATAAAAATATCATATTTACGAAAACAAGGACTACACTGAAAGATAACATGTTTTTTTGTGCATCCCTCAGATTACGGCAACTCAGATTTTTCTGCATCATTTCCTGATCAAGGCCCGTCATGGTGATTGTGATAAACGCTCCACTAAGCAATTGTTTCAGCCAATGATTTCGAGCACTGAAATCAGTGATGATTATGTTACTGTATTCTGAAGCCATCACTCTTTTAAATAATTCACCTAGCCCCACTCCCATCCTGTCTGAAATCATTACAATCGTCATAACAACTGCTATCAGCATAAATGTAGTTTGTAAAGTATCTGTCCATACTATTGTTTTAATACCTCCCTGAAAAGTATAAAGCAGTACCAGTAAAATGAAAATAGTCGCTGTTAAAAAAAATGGCACCCCTAACCCATTGAAGAGAAATATTTGTAACACATTTACTACCAAAAACATCCGCAATGATGCACCGAGTAATCTTGAAATAATAAACAATAAAGATCCAGATTTGTAACTTGTAAATCCAAAACGACCACCAAGATAACTATATATTGATGTGAGATTAAGCCTGTAATACAATGGTAATAATACAAATGAAATAACCAGATAACCAAGCCAGTAACCAACTACTACCATGAAATAGGAAAACCCTGTTTCACCTACCCAGCCCGGGACTGACATAAAGGTAACTCCTGACAAAGAAGCGCCAATCATGCCATAGGCAACTACATACCACAACGATCGCCTGTTTCCAATAAAATAGCTTTCATTGTTCGCTTTTCTGGAGGTAATATACGTCACCAAAAAAATAAAGGCAGTATATACAACAAAAACAGAAAGTATTACGCTTGTATTCAGCATATTACTCCTTTCCTTTGGGGTTGGTCATTATCTGACTGCAGCTTTGTTGTAAAATCGAATAATGATTTGAAAACATAGTCTGAATTTTGTGTAACAGATTGACAACCAATGAAAATTGTAATCATTCCAACAATTTTCCCAAATTCGATATCGGAAACAGAATCTCCTATCATTACTGATTTTGTAAAATCAATTTCTGGAAAGTCAAGTTTTGCTTTGAGTGCCATATAACTGCCTGGTTTTCTGCAATTGTTAACATCAGTAATAAGATCCGGGCAAAAATATATTCTATCAATCTTACCACCTGCGCGAATAATATCTTTTATCATTTGATTGTGAACTTCATTCAGCATTTGCTCAGTCATCAGTTGTTTACCAATTCCCTGTTGGTTTGTGACAATAATAATTCTGCCAAAGAAAGCGGAAAGTATTCTTAAACTTTCAGTTACACCTTCGATAAATTCAAATTCACTTGGGGTTTTTACGTATTCATCAGGCAGCCGTTTGTTAATCACACCATCCCTGTCGAGAAATAGTGTCCAGTCTTTCGACAATTCATTAACAAATTGCTTAAATTCCTTCATCTTTTGGAAAGATAGTTTTTTCGATTAGTTCACATAAAATATGACCGACCAGGATATGTATCTCCTGAATACGAGGAGTGCAGGTATCTGGCACATTTAAAAGAATATCACTTGATGCAAGTTTACCTCCTGTAAGTCCTGTAAAAGCAATTGTTTTCATTCCGATTTTACTGGCCGCTTCCATAGCATTCACAACATTGGAAGAATTCCCTGATGTACTGAGACCAATAAATACATCTCCTTTTCTCCCTACGGCTTCTATCATTCTACTGTAAATTACATCAAAATGATAATCGTTGGCAACAGCCGTTAAATAAGATGTGTTAACATGCAGAGCTTCAGCATAAAGTGGTGGTCGGTCGTAATAAAACCTCCCTGATAATTCAGCGGCAATATGCTGAGCATCAGAGGCACTTCCACCATTTCCACAAAGTAAAACCTTACCACCAGATCTTAGCGATTCCACACAAGTATCAGCAGCCAATTGAATTCTATCTAAGAAATTCTGGTCAGATAGAACCATTTGATGCAATGATATTGAATCACTTACAATTTTATTTATGGTCATTTGGAATTAGATTTCATTGGCAAAAATAGCATTAATTCTTAAAAGGATCGCTTTTCATTCATATCATTCATCTGATTAGCAAATTTAACCGCCAAAATTCTAAAAAAATGATGAAACACATTTATATGTTAAACAATGAAATAGGTTTATATGCTTGTCATACAATTATTTAATACAATCAAATGTTCATTTCAATCGATTGAAATTTTCCAAATAGAAACAATACATTGTAATTAGGCAAAATATTTACTTTCAAGTATAATTAACATGGAAAAGACACTTCTCATAGCAAAAAGTCTGAACTGCTTCGATAATATTAATTTCATTTTAACTCACCGGATTTAAAAAATATTGGATATTTGCGCAAATTTAAAATCTGATGAAAAACCTATCCACCATTGGTTTACTGGTGTTGTCAAATATTTTTATGTCATTTGCATGGTACGGACATCTTAAATTTAAGGAATTTAAGGGGTTCGAGGAATTGGGATTGTTTTTAATAGTGGTTATAAGCTGGTCAATTGCATTTTTTGAGTATATGTTTCAAGTGCCGGCAAACAGAATTGGTTATTCCGGGAATGGCGGCCCTTTTAGTTTAGTTCAATTGAAAGTTTTACAAGAGGTGATCACATTAATGGTATTTGTTGTATTTTCGCTGCTCGTTTTTAAAAACGAAACTTTTCGATTAAACCACCTGATCGGATTTGGTTTTTTGGTACTGGCAGTTTATTTTATTTTCAAAAAATAAATGTAAATTACTGATTATTAAACACAAATGAATTTTTTTAAAAATTGTTGATTTTATTTTAATTACTATTACTTTTACATTAATCATTAACGCAAATTCTGTTTTATGAAATTTTATGATGTTGAATCGGAGTTCACTTTTGGAAAGTACGAGGGAAAGACATTACAGGAAGTCTTTGAAAAAGATCCAAAATACATCGATTTTTGTTTCAACAATTATGATGAGTTTTATGTCTCCCCTGATGTAATGAAAGAGTTACGTAATCTGAATCTCAAAGAAGTCAGTCCACTTTTAGCGGATGCCGATGATTTGAATGATGATGAGCTGGATTCTTTTTTTGATGAGGCCGAAGAAGTAAATGACTTTGAACCCGAGGAATTTAACGAAGAAGAACTTGATTGGGAGAACGATGATATCAGTGCAATAACTGATGATGAATTTGATAATTTTGATGATTTTGATGAAGATGACGATTATTGATCATCAAGGAAAGGTCATTAAACCAACAAAAAAAAGCTGCTACCGATTAACGATAGCAGCTTTTTATTTCTTTAAAAGGATTTATTAATCCCTATTTATCACCCACTTTTATAAGTTCTACTTCAAAAACCAAAGGAGAATAAGCAGGCATGTCAGGTCCTTTATCATTTGCACCATAAGCCAGTGATGAAGGAATAATTAGTTTGGCTTTCCCCCCTTCATGCATCATTGAAAGTGCTTCATCCCAGCCTTTTATAACGCTGTTCTCACCCAGTTTAAAGGTAAATGGTTGCCCCATATCAACTGAAGACTGCAATTTTTTTCCTTCAATTGTGTACAAAACATAATGAACTGTAACATTTTTGCCTGAATCGGCTTTGATGCCACTTCCTTTCACTGATTCCAGGTAATATAATCCTGAGGCCAGCGGGGAAATCGTAATATTCTGCTGTTTTAAATAGCGTTGAATACGTCCGGGTTCTTCCATTCTAGCTTTCTCTATTACATTTTCTTCAGCTTTTGCTTTTGCAGTTCTTTCCTTTTCAACTTCTGCCACAGTTCTGATATTTAGAAGTTGAATCTGATAAATCAAAGTTGTATATGGCGCAACTATCTGATTGCGGCCTACACTGTCGAATGCAAGATGCGATGGGACGATTAAAGTAGTGGATCCGCCTTTACGAAGATAACCGATACCTTCATCAAAACCTTTTGTGTCAAATGCTTTACCATATTCAATATCAACAGGACCCTGATCTTTAGTCGAATATAATTCCATGCCATCAATCGTAGTAATACTAAAATGCAGTTGAAGCATTTCACCTGCTTTAGGTAAACTTCCAGTTCCAGATTTCTCTTCAATGACGTATAACCCTGTTTCCTTTGGAGTCACCTTGATATTTCTCTCTTCAATATATTGCTTTAATACCTTCTGCTCCTGTTCTTTCATTTCTTTCATAATGGCTTTTTGTTCAGCCAAAACTTCTTCCTCTGATTGAATTCCGTCGAGTTTGATATCAAAGTACATCGGGCTTCCAGGTACAACGAAATCTGGCAATTCTTCTAAACCTGCGGTTACCATGAAAAAAGAATCAGCAGGAAAAGCAACAGAAACAGAATCCCCGACATTCAATTGCATCAATGCAGCATACAAATCTCCTTTAAAGGTAGGTTGCATGATGGGAAAACGCAAAGGTCCGGATATATTTGAGCTTTCAAATAATAATGAATCCTCGAGCCTATAATTCATTTTTACTGTCACCACTGAATTTAAAACAGGTTTTTCCGATTCTTCAGCTTTGAAATGGTATTTGATATTTACTCCACTTTCCGTTGTTTTAAAACCGGGAAATTTATTATTACCGCATGAAACGATAAAAAGAGAGAAGATTCCGACAAATACTGTCTTTACAATTTTAGTTAATAATCTCATTATTATTATTTTATGATATCGACAAGTTCAACTTCAAAAACCAAAGGTGTAAAAGGAGGAATACTACCTGCACCGCGCTCTCCGTATGCCAGACTGGATGGAATCACAAGTTTGGCTTTTGCACCTTTGTTCATGAGCATAATACCTTCGTCCCATCCTTTAATAACCTGATTCTGGCCAAGAACAAATTCAATTGGTTTGCCACGATCAAGAGATGAATCGAATTTGGTACCATCGGTAAAGGTTCCTGTATAATGTACACTTACTTTTTGTCCAGCCCTGGCTGTTTCACCTTTGCCTTTAACGGTTTCAATATAGTACAAACCACTTTGTGTAGGCTGAACAGTAATATTTTCTTTCACAAGATAATCTTTAATAACCTGCTCGCCTTTGGCATTTAACTGTGCAAGTTCAGCCTGTTTTTTAGCTTCAAACTCTGCAGCGCTGGTTACATCTTTTAACTTTACATCAAAACGAACAACATCATTGACCTTTACAAATTTTGGTAAGGCTCGGGCTTTAAACATTTTCAGGAAAATTGAATCAGCATTGCACTTGAAACTTGCTGAGTCACCACGATGCATCATTGCCAATCCTTCATAAAAATCACCTTTAAAAGTTGGTTTTATGATGGGAAACTGAATAGGCTGGTTTATTTTTTTACTGTCGAAGAGTAATGAATCATGAATATAATATTTCATTTCGATTGTAATAATGTCAGATTCACTGGCAGCTCTTGCAGTATCATTTGATACATGAAACTTATACTTCAATCCGGATTCGGCTGTTTTATAACCTTCTGAATCAGTTTGACAATAGGTTAACATAGTGCCGGTGAGAACCAAAGCACTTAAACTGAATAAACTTTTTAATTTCATAGTTTTTGTTTCTAAATTATTGTAAATCAATTATTTCTATTTCATAAATCAATACTGAACGTGGGGGTATTTTTTTAGAGTCACCTAATAATCCATAAGCAAGGTGCGAAGGTAGAATAAATTTAGCCTTATCGTTAAGGCCAATCAATAATATTCCCTCTTCAATTCCAGCCGGAACGCCTCCTTTTCCAACCTGAAATTCAAGGTAACCGTCTTTTTCCCAATCATATACTATTTCTCCATTTAGCAATTGGATTTTATACTTTGCTCTTACAAAATTACCATAAACTGCATTTTTTTTAGATATTTTGTTTTCAACCATAATCAGCAAACCTGTACCTGAGGATTTCATTTCCCATTTGTAACGGTGGACAAAATCATCTATATCCTCTTTTTCGGTTCGCGTCAGGTATTTATTTGTTTTAATAAGTGGCTCCTTAAGTTCTTTTACTGTAAATTGCTCATTATCTGATGTTTTTGAAGATTCTTCGCATCCTGTTATAATAAAGATACCAATCAAAAAAACAATCTCAAGAATCTTCAACATTTCAGAACTATTAAAATTAATAAACTATTTGTGTATCGAATTCAGGTAGAATCCGTATAATATCATCAATTGTTTGTTGAATGGTAGTATATGTCTTACCACCGGCAGCGTTAATATGCCCTCCACCATTTAAATATTTTCGAGCAAACTCATTTACTGAAAAAGAACCTTTTGATCTCAATGATAAATGAATATGGTCCTTTTTCTCTGTAATCAAAACTGAGAGACGAATATTTTCGATTGCCAATGGAAGGTTTACAATACCCTCTGTATCTCCTATCTGATAATTGTAATCCAATAAATCCTGTTTACTAAGTGCAATGATTGCAGTCTGGAGTTTTTCAAATATCTGTAAACGATCATTTATTGCAAATCCCATTAATCTAAGTCTGCTCTCAGTCATTGAGTTGTACACCTTTGAATGAACATCAGCGGCATCCAGACCTAAGTCAATCAAAGTGGCAACTATGCTAAATGTTTCCGAATTAGAAACACTATAACTAAATGATCCTGTATCAGTCATAATCCCAGTAAATAAACAAGATGCTATGTCTTTATCAATCAGTTTTACAACCTCCATACTATCAAATAATTTGAAAACCAATTCAGAGGTACTTGATCGTAAAGTATTCCAAATATGGTAATTAAATGAATCTAGTTCAGGCTCCTGATGATGGTCAATCAAAATAAATACAGCATTTGATTTCTTTAATGAATCTTTTAAACTACCTGATCGATGGATAGCATTATAATCAAGACAAAAAATAACTTCAGCTTCATCAATAAGTTTCCTGGCTTGCTCTGTATTTGTACCAAAGTAAATAATTTTATCAGCATCCGGCATCCATGAATAAAATGAGGGAATAGAATTGGCTATGACGACATCGACCTGATGACCTAATTTTTTCAACATAAAATACAAAGCCAAAGATGAACCAACAGCATCACCATCTGGATTGGTATGTGTGTTGATTACAATTTTTCGGGAACCGTTTAAAACCTCAGTAATATTGTTAAGACATTCAGGATCAATCATTAAGACAGAATATAATTTAGAGTGCAAAATTAGAAAAATATCCTTTGATTGAGGTAGTTATGGTATTTCCTAAATAGGGACCTTCATACAAATTTCAGTATCAAGTATAATTTATTCAACTAAATAAATTATTTAAAT
>CAJBPB010000164.1 GCA_903957365.1 uncultured Bacteroidota bacterium | reverse complement strand
GCGGAAAAGGTATTTAAAAAAATTGATTCTGATATCGTATTCACACCAATACTAAAAGATGGTGACAGGGTTTCGAAAGGTGAATTTGCCTTCACTGTGGAAGGAAAATCTATCTCACTACTTTCAGCTGAACGTCTTGCGTTGAATTTTTTACAGAGAATGAGTGGCATTGCTACAAAAACTGACCAGCTTGTGCGGTTACTTAATGGTTTGCCAACCAAATTACTCGATACACGAAAGACTACTCCCAATATGCGTATTTTTGAAAAGGAGGCGGTTCGTATCGGAGGAGGTAATAACCATCGTTTCGGATTGTACGATATGATATTGATTAAAAACAATCATGTTGATTTTGCCGGAGGCATACAAAATGCTTTGGATGCTTGTTTTAAATATCAGAAAATGAATAATTTAAATCTGGATATTGAAATTGAAGTACGCGATTTTGATGAACTGAATGAAGCATTGACTGTTGGCGGATTCAAAAGGATTATGCTTGATAATTTTACAGTAGAGGCCATGAAGCATGCGGTACAAATTATTGACCATCAGTTTGAAACAGAGGCTTCAGGAGGAATTACTGAAACTACACTGCGATCATATGCTGAAACCGGAGTCGATTATATATCAGTTGGCGCATTAACCCACCATATTAAAAGTCTCGATATGAGTTTAAGAGCAATGATATAGAATTGGGATTTAATTGATAAAACAAACAGTCGGATATTGGTCTGAGAGTAAATGTCCAGTGCAATGAATTATTAGTAAACGTGAAGGAAATAAAATACAGGATTCTACATATTTATGTAAAGTACCGCGATAAATTGATTCAATTTCTTCGCTTGCTTGTTGTGCCGGGGTTTGGTGGCGTCCCGTTATATGATGTGCTCGTATTTTTTGTGAGAGGATTATTCGAAGGCTCTGTCTCGACAAGGGCTGCAGCGGTTTCATACAATTTTTTTCTCGCGATTTTTCCTTTCATTCTGTTTCTTTTTACATTAATCCCTTATATTCCGGTAACTGACTTTCAGGTAACATTATTTAGTTTATTCCGTGAAATCATACCACCTGAAACATTTGCTATGGTTGAGAAAACGATTTTCGAAATAATAATGCTTCAAAATTCAGGTTTACTTTCACTGAGTTTTATACTTACTTTCTATTTCAGTACAAATGGTGTGAATGCGATTATGGACGGCTTTAACAGTTCACTCCATAGTTCAAAAAAGAGAAACTGGTGGAAACAACAGTTAACAGCTATTTTTTTAATGGCAATACTTTCATTTTTGGTAATACTTGCCATTACTTTTATAACCGTGGGCAGCTTTGCAATCAATTGGCTGATTGAAAATGGTTTTATCCAGGATGACCTTACAATAACATTGCTGGAGATAGTAAGATGGTTGATTATATTGTTGCTTACATTCTTTTCCGTTTCATTTTTGTATTATTTTGGGCCTGCCGAGCGTCGCGCTTATGCTTTTTTTAGTCCCGGCTCCATTCTGGCAACCTTTTTATTGATCATCGGAACATTGGGTTTCAATATCTATATTGCAAACTTTTCGAGATATAACGCACTTTATGGTTCAATCGGGACTTTAATCATTTTTTTGGTTTGGATTTTTATTTCATCCTTTATCTTACTCATTGGCTTTGAGCTCAATGCAAGCATCCGGCAGGCTAAAATAGTTTCGAAACCGAAATGATATTCCTTGGTTTTTGTTTATACGAATTGTGATTATTTTAAGATTATTTGCGAAATTATCGTGGAGGGAGAATGCATTTTATTCACGTTTTAATATTGAGGATAACCATTCAGTTTTTTGTCGTTCTAAATTTTTATAATATTCAATGAAATATTGTTTGATATTATTTTGAAGATCCGTATATTTGTTTCCAAGTAAAAATTATCTTTCTATTTATCAAACAACTTAATCTAACCAACAATGAAAAAATCATTTTTTTTAACTTTCTTATTGACAGTGTTGATAGCAACTGTATTCTCACAAACCGACACTATTAGTACAAATATTTATCAAACTGACAAAAAGTTAGGTGTTGGCACTTCAGATCCTTATGCCCCATTGAGTGTCATAAACGATTCAAATTATATCAGCCCTAATGAAAATACTGTTATAGCCGATTTTAGAAGAGTATATGATAATAGCGCGGCTCGTTTTAATATTTTTGGATATCCGGATACAGATAATGTATCTGCTCATATGCGAAAATCAATCATGTTATATGCAACGGGTGATGCGAAAGATTTTATTATTTGTGCATCTCAGCCAGAAGGAAAAATAAGATTTTTTACACAAACTTGGGCAAATCCATCATCTGAGCGAATGAGAATTGACTCTATTGGAAATGTTGGAATAGGCACAACCAAGCCTCTGGCCAAATTGCAAATTGCGGATGGAGACATCTATTTAAGCGATATCGATAAAGGAATTATTATGAAATCACCTGATGGTAATTGTTGGAGAGGAACTCTGAATTTAGAGGGTCAGCTCATTTTTACACAAGTATTATGTCCAGAATATGTTGTTACTTATAATCCAGTCTTACCAATATCGGAGAAGATAGAGATTTTTCCAAATCCCGCACAAAATAGTGTTGAGATTAATATTCTGGATTCCGAGTTAAAAAATGCCAGATATTCACTATTCAATATAGGTGGTCAGGAACTAGACTATGGTAGGATTAATAATTCCAATCATGTACTTGATATTTCTAAATTAGATTCAGGTATTTACCTAATTAAAGTTAGTGACAGGAAAAATAATCTCATAGGTTCGTATAAAATAATAAAAAATTGATTTAATCATTCCCAACTTCGTTAAAGTTTAATTTAGTTATCTTGGTGGAGATAAGATCATTATTATTTCTAGTTTGAATTGATAATCAATATTTTGATTTAGTTTTAAAATAGTCATCAAACAGAAAATCTTCGATAATTATTATTTAATTCGATCGGAATGCATTACTATAGCTTTTCCTTCAATATAAATTGTTCCAATTAGATCTATAAGTTTACAATATATGGTCGCTCTATTCTTATTTCTATCGATTTCTAAAACTTCGAATTCTGCTAAGTAGTTCTCATTAACAAAAACAGGCTTTTTAAATTTCATCTCCTGGTATAAATAAATAGTGCCAATTCCTGGGAAAAGGGTTCCAAATACTTTTGAAAAAACAGCGCCAGACAAAAATCCTGGCACAATTGTTTTTTTGAAAATTGATTTGGAAGCATATTCTTCGTCCAAATGAATAGGGTTTGTATCATTTGTAAGCTCAGCAAACTTTATAACATCATTCTGGGTGAATGAGATTTGATGAAAGTATTTTTCACCTTCTACAATTGACTTTTTATCCATCTCTTAATCTAAATATATCGTTTTGTTTTGAAAAGCACAATCTTTAACTTTTTCAAATATCGAAGCTGTTTCTAATGAGAAGAAATCCATTCCTTTAATTCTTTTTCTAACACATAAGTTTGGTGATATTTCCCTATTAAAAAAGCCTGTCACATCCCTGTTTGAAACCGCCTTTGATGCAACTAAAGTTTTTATAATCTTTTTGTTACCATCTTTATCTATACAATTACATTCAAAAATTTTATCCATTCTGGTTTTAATTGGAAATTTTTCCTTTAAAACATCTTCAACTGTATGAACAAATGTGAGATTATCCACGGTTACTCCAATACCAATTACCTTAGCATGATATTTCATCATTTTAAAAAAAGGAGATTGTATGCCACAAGGATATATATCATCCTCATGGCCGGCTGTTAATTCATGGGCACGAAGCCCAATCGCAATTACACTATTTGTTGGATGAAAACTTCTAAAAGTTTCGCTATTAAATCTCAGTGATTCAGAAATTTTCCCCATTGCAGAGGGTGAATCTTTATGAGAAAAAACAATTTCATTATTTATAATATAATCCTCTGCTCTAATATTGAACTGCCAACATGGAAAAAGAATTGTCCCTTCTTTTCCAACTATCTCCCTAAGAATTGATAAAATATCACCTTTGGAAAAATCTAAATATAATTTTCTCATTGAGGAGTGAACAAATACAACATCACCTGTTTCAATTTTTAAGTCATTCTTTATAATGGCAATAAATTCATTCTTTGAAAGCTGTGGATGGTATTTTTTTTTAAAATAATTATATTTATTTTTGATAAAAATATGCGCTGAAGGGAAAACACTACTTAAAAACTTGTCAATTAATTTTATCATATATTTATCTTTTTAACAAGGATTGATAAGTAATAAAGGAAAGGTCATCTTTAAATTTATTTTTCATTAACAGCACAAAATCATGCATTAATTTTAAATGATATTCACCCATTGATTTTGGATGAGAGATTAGTGTTAATATAATTTCTTCTTCACTAAAATATTTTTTAACATTATAGTCAACAATTCTTTCAAGATCAAGTAAAGTGATAAAGTCACGATCAAAAGTAAGAACAATTGGATTCATTGCCATTTTCATTTTATCCAACCAACCTGAATTTTTTGAAATTTCGCTAAATCCTCTTCCTGTATTATCATATTTTCGTGCTTTTATTTTATCCTTGTATAGAGTCTTTTTCAATCTTCTTTCGATAATATTCAAAATTGAATTTGGCATACTGCTTATTGGATATTCAATAAAATCTGATTCTTTTTCAATTATAAGCGGACCATTAATCGATATTGACCATTTATTTTTCTTAGGAGAATTTCTGTAATCTATTTTACTAAATGAATGATTGTGATAAAGGCCTTGAATTACAGAACTTTCAATACGAATTCCTAATTGATACAATATATTAAGTATAATTTTTGATTCCGGTTCAATATTATAACCCCCTGCACGAAATGCGACACAATTATACTCTTTATCTACTTCACTACAAATTTGGTACAATGTCTCAAATGAAAGTTTGATTATATCCTCAATGGAATAATTTGGATCATCTTTAAAATTACTGAGACCAAATTTAGGAGATGGTAAAAACTGATTGTTCTCAAATTTAGAATCCATCCAGTGTGGGTGGATATGCAATTGTACATCATGCTTATCTTTGATTGCTGATTGTATCTGGGTTTTAAATTGCTCGAAAAAATTTAAATCCCATTCTTTAAATTTAATAGCAGAACAAATGTCAGCGAACAAAACTATGGGAATATTTAGCTTATCAGCTAAATTGATAATATTGCTACTTGGCTCAAACAACCCTTTTTGATATGATTTTACACCACCTAACGGCAATTCATAATCAAAGGTTAAGATTATTTTAATTTTCATAAAAAACTTTTCATTATCTGCAAAAATACTAATAATAGATTATGGCTTCTATTGAATGTATAAAATTGACAACAAACTTAATTAGAGTAGAATACAGCCTTTCATTACAATTGCTGTTTCCCCAACATTAAGAATTAGTTCTAAAAGAATTCATACTTTTGCACAAAACCAAAATATGGGATTTAAAATCATTTCTGTTGTCGGAGCCCGCCCGAATTTTATTAAAATTGCCCCGATTGACAAAGCTTTTCAGGCTTACGATTCAATCCAACATATTATCTGTCATACCGGTCAGCACTTTGATCCGTCTATGTCAAAAGTCTTTTTTGAGGAATTAAATATCCCAAAACCAGCATATAATTTAGGCGTTTCGGGCGGCAGTCATGCCCGGCAAACCGCGGCGATCATGACAGCGTTTGAAGAAGTACTGCTTCATGAAAAGCCTGATTTAGTGATTGTTCCGGGTGATGTAAACAGCACACTTGCTGCCAGTTTGGTTGCTGCCAAACTTCAGATTCCTGTTGCACATGTTGAAGCCGGATTGCGGAGTTACGACAGAAGAATGCCTGAGGAAATCAACCGGATTATCGCTGATCAATTGTCTGATTTATTGTTTGTTACAGAACAGAGTGGCCTGGATAACCTGGCAGTTGAAGGTGTTGATAAACGAAAAATATTCTTTACCGGTAATGTGATGATTGATAGTTTGGTCTGTCATAAACCACTTATTGACCAATCAGAGGTTAGAAATCGATTCAATCTAAAGGTATATGAATATGTGTTGTGTACTTTTCATCGTCCCTCGAATGTGGATGATCCCGGTCAACTGAAAGCACTGATTGGCTTATTGAATGAGCTTTCAGGAATCATAAAGGTTGTTTTGCCGATGCACCCGCGGACTAAACAAAATATGGAGAGTAACGGTTTGTTAAGCACAATAAATCCTGAAATAATTCAAACTGAACCACTGGGTTATATAGATTTTCTGGCTCTGACCAAAGATGCGCGTCTTTTGCTTACCGATAGTGGTGGTATTCAGGAAGAAACTACTTTTTTGAAGGTGCCTTGCATTACAGTTCGCGACAATACCGAACGCCCTATAACCTGCACAATCGGAACAAATACCCTCGTTGGAACTGATTTTCGTCATGTACGTGAGGTTGTTTTGAAATCGCTTAAAACGATAGATCATGAAGGTGAAATTCCTCCTCTATGGGATGGAAATGCTGCAGTACGTATATGTGAAATTATTAATAACTATCTTAATAACAAATTATTATGAAGATATTGATGATTCTCGATCATGAGTTTCCTCCCGACATCAGGGTTGAAAATGAAGCACAGGCTTTACAAAATGCCGGACATGAAATTCATATCGCGTGTTATACCCAAAAGCATAAACCTGATACAGATAATTATAAAGGGATCATTATTCACCGAAAACCCATTTCTAAATTACTTTATAAAAGTAGTGTAGGTTGTTTGAGATTCCCGTTTTATTTCAATTTCTGGCGTGTTTTCGTGCGTGAGATTTTGCATCTTCAAAAATTTGATGCAATCCATGTGCATGATTTGCCTTTAGCAAAAGTAGGATGGGAGTTTTCGAAAGAATTTGGGATTCCATTTGTGCTCGATCTGCATGAAAACTGGCCTGCATTGTTGCGAATTTCAGATCATACTAATACGTTTCTGGGTAAACTATTGTCAATCAACAGTCAATGGATCAACTATGAATTGAAATATTGTAAAAATACTGAAAAAATAATTGTTGTTGTTGAGGAAGCTGCGCATCGTCTTGGTAACATCGGAATCGATAAAAAGAAAATTCTTGTTGTATCTAATACCTTGAATACAGATTCATTTAAGATGCCATCCGCTTCGCCCGACAGTGATTTCTTAACTTTATTTTATGCTGGTGGAATCAACAGGCACCGTGGTCTTCAGTATATTATAAAAGGATTGAAGTTCGTGAAATCTGACAAGAAAATCAGGGTTTGGTTGCTTGGATCAGGTTCGTATGTCGAAGAATTAAAGAAGATCGCTTCAGATGAAAAAGTAATCGACAATGTTGAATTTTTCGGATGGAAAAATTTTGAAGAAATGAATGAAATGATGGGCAAAGCGGATGTTTGTCTGATTCCTCATCAAAAAAGTGATCATACTGACACAACTATTCCACACAAACTTTTTCAATATATGTATGCAGGAAAAGTTATCGCTACCTCGAATTGTTTGCCATTGGCACGTATTGTTGGTGAAACACAATCTGGAATAATATATCAGTGGGATAATCCAAAAGATTTTGCTGATAAACTTACCAATCTGATCAACAGACCGGGTGAAATACAAAAAATGGCTGAGAATGGTCGTCAGCGCGTAGTGGAAAAATATTTATGGGATTTTGACAGTGAACGGCTGATTGAAATGTATAAAAGTCTGATGCATGGATAATATCGCATTATACGAGAAGTTTAATTGGGAGGCGTTAAAAGCAGAAGACCTTCGCGAAAAAGCGACGCTCATTCGTAGCCTGATTCCTGTGAATGTGAAAACGGTTTTGGATGTAGGTTGTGGAAACGGAGCGATTACAAATTATCTTGCTGACTATTATTCGGTTACAGGTCTTGACCGGAGTGAGAAAGCACTGGAGTTTGTGAAAACCAATAAGATTCTTGCATCTGCGGATGCAATTCCATCGAAAGACAATGTTTTTGATCTGGTTTTTTCAAGTGAATTACTCGAGCATCTTGAAGAAGAAGTTTTGCAAAATGCAGTAAAAGAAATTAAACGTGTTTCAAAATCATATATTCTGATCTCTGTTCCGAACGCTGAAAATCCTGGTAAACTGTCCATACAATGTCCTGAATGCAACTATGTATTTAACCGGCCAAATCATCTGAGGTCATTTACCAAAGGATCTTTAAGTGCGTTATTTTCTGAATATGAATTGATTACGTCAAAAGTTTCCGGAAAAAAAGTACGTTATTACAATCCGGGACTGCTTCATTTGAAATTGCGCTTTACACCTTCGAAATCATGGATTCCATATTTTTGGATTCCTGAATCAAAAAGACAGACTTTCTGTCCATCCTGTGAAAATGAATTTTCCTATCCTTATAAATCGAATTTGATTGCAAGCTTTCTGGATTTGGTTAATGTCATCATTTCGCCAAAAAAACCGTATTGGCTGATAATTTTATTCAAAAAGAAAGAAGAATAACACATTGGGAGTCATTAAGCGACAAAGTATTTCGGGAACTATTTATACCTATATCGGTGTTGTATTAGGTTTTATAACGACAGGCATTTTATTCCCAAAAGTTTTTTCCACAGATGAAGTTGGATTATTACGCTTATTGGTTTCTGTTTCTGTTTTATTCGCACAGTTTTCTGGATTGGGTTTTAATGCAGTTATGTTACGAAATTTCCCATATTTCCGTGACAATGAGAGTAATCATCATGGGTTTCTTTTACTGTCCTTGACCGTAAATACAGTTGGATTTCTAATTGTCATGATTCTTTTCATTTTGCTTAAGCCTTGGTTAATTGAAATTAATATTGAGAAATCTGCACTTTTTGTTGAATATATTTTCTATTTAATTCCACTTATTTTTTTTACAAGTTACTTCAATCTATTGGATAGTTATAATCGTGCAATTTATAATATAAGCATCGGTATTGAATTGAAGGATTTATGGCAACGTTTATTTATTTTAGCTAGTATTTTAGGATATTTTTTCGGATTGTTTAGTTTTCAAATTTTAGTTGTAACATATACAATTTCGATTTGCTTTCCAACATTGATGATAACATGGTCTCTATGGCGTCAGGGTGAATTCTCGTTACGATGGGAAAAGGGCTTTATCAGCAAACCAATGGCCCAAGAAATGATTAGTGTCAGTATTTATGGCATCGTAACAAGCTTTTCCAGCATATTAATATTAAATGTGGATGTAGTTATGATTAATTATTATTTGGGGTTAAGTGAAACTGGTGTCTATGCAATTGCATTCTACTTTGGTACTTTGGTGTTAATCCCTTCACGCCCTGTCATCAAGATAGCGGCAATATTAATTGCTGACGGTTGGAAAACAATGGATTTGAAAAAGATTGATGAAATTTATAAAAAGACCAATATTGTTTTAACGATCCTTGCACTGTTGATGCTAATAGGTTTATGGGTAAATATTGAAAATGTTTTTAAAATTGTTGGAGACGAATATATTGGAGGTAAGTACGTGATTCTGCTTGTTGGATTAGCAAATGTTTTCGAAATGAGCACTAGTGTTTCACAATATATAATTAATAATTCGAAGCAATACCGGGTCAATACATGGTTTTTAATCCTTTTTATTTTTATGTTGGTGGTAAGTAATGCTATCCTTATTCCTTCTTTTGGTATTATTGGCTGCGCCATGGCTTCTACTTTTTCAAGATTAGTTTATAATTTTTTATGTTGGTTTTTCCTTTACCGTAAATTCAAACTTCAACCATTTGATCGTACTTATTTATATTTGATCGGAATAACTATAGTCAGTTATTTTGTTGCATATCTCATTCCTAATTTGTCAAATTTCATTGTAGATATAATTGTCAGAAGTACTGTTTTGGTTATGATTTTTGGATTAGGCGTATATTTTACACATCTATCAACTGATCTGAACGAAACATTTCAAAATATTCTCAAACAACTAAAATTGATAAAATAGCTTTTTATACTGAAAAATATACGAATATGATAAAATCCGGAAAATCAAAAACGATCGTTTTCATTGGCAGTGGCGCCATTGCAACTTCGTTGGGTAATATACTGGCCGCTAAATCTGAGAACAAAGTGGTACTTCTTTCCATTGAACATGAGGTTGTGGATGCGATCAATCAGGCACATACTAATTCTAAATATTTTCCAAATTTTCAACTGCATCCTGAACTGAAGGCAACAGGAAATATGGAAATACTGCAGGAAGCAGATATGATCTTTCTGGCTATTCCTTCTGTTGCCATAGTTGGATATTTGAAGTCGAATCAGACTTATATTTCTAAAAAAGCAGTACTGGTAAATCTTGCTAAAGGTTTTGGAAACGATTTTCAATTGATTCCTGATTGGGTTAATGCCAATATGTCAAACGTGATGGCAACCATGAAAGGTCCTTCATTCGCGCGCGATATTATCAATGGACAGCCAACTGGTTTTACGATCGCTTCGACTGATCCTTCCTGTTTCCCTGTTTTTGGTGAAGTGTTTTCAAAAACAATTATTCATCTCGATTACAGTACAGACGTGCAGGGAGTTGAATACGCCAGTATTTTAAAAAATATTTATGCCATCGTTATTGGTATTGTGGACGCAAACTTTGACTCACCAAATCTTCGTTCACTTATTTTAACGAAAGCGATTAATGAGATGCGCAGTTTGATTTTACGCTTTGGCGGGAAATCGGAAACCATGTTTAATTATTGTGGCTTTGGTGATTTTTCGCTTACCGCTTTGAACGATCTTAGCCGGAACAGAACATTGGGCTTGTTAATTGGAAAAGGGTTTTTCACAAAGGATATTTCGGAAAAGGTTGTACTTGAAGGCCGGATCGCAACAAATGTTTTTTACGAGAAATTATCTCAGACCATCGATGTTGATGCTGAGTACCGGCTTATGTCAGAACTTTATGGAGTGTTCAATAAAGATTGTGAAATCAAGAGTTTTGTAGATCGTATTCTGAAAGATTAACAATACGGTTCAATTCACCTGCAAGTTTTTGTGTGAGTTTAATCCTGCTGTATTGCTCTGTTTTACTACTTTCCATCTCGGTTTCACCAGCAAGATACATAGCGTAAAGTTTCAATAAATTCTTCTTCAGTTCAGTTTCGTCATCAAATGAACTGCAATAACCCGAATTTGTTTCCTGAATCAGTTGAACAGCATCTCCATCCATCGGTCCAATACACAAAACAGGACGTTTGGTTTGCAGATATTCAAAAACTTTTCCAGTTAAAATAAGTTTTGCATTGGGTGTATTGTTGATAAGCAGCAAAAGCACCCTAGTTCGTAATTGTCCTTTAACTACCTCGTTATGTGGAAGATATTCTATCTCACGTACATATTTTATCAATCCCAGATTTTCAAGTGTAGTCCTGACTTCATAATCAATTTTACCAACAAGTTTTATTTCCAAAGCTTCAGAAAAACCT
>CAJBPB010000163.1 GCA_903957365.1 uncultured Bacteroidota bacterium | reverse complement strand
TAGAGTCCCCAGCTTGACCTGATGGCAACTAAAGATAGGGGTTGCGCTCGTTATGGGACTTAACCCGACACCTCACGGCACGAGCTGACGACAACCATGCAGCACCTCGTAGAATGTCCGAAGAAGATCACGTTTCCGCGACTGTCATTCCACGTTTGAGCCCAGGTAAGGTTCCTCGCGTATCATCGAATTAAACCACATGCTCCACCGCTTGTGCGGGCCCCCGTCAATTCCTTTGAGTTTCAACCTTGCGATCGTACTCCCCAGGTGGATCACTTATCACTTTCGCTTGGTCGCTGACTGTGTATCGCCAACAACGAGTGATCATCGTTTACAGCGTGGACTACCAGGGTATCTAATCCTGTTTGATCCCCACGCTTTCGTGCATGAGCGTCAGTTATAACTTAGTGAGCTGCCTTCGCAATTGGTGTTCTGTAGCATATCTATGCATTTCACCGCTACATGCTACATTCCGCCCACTTCAACTATACTCAAGACTTGCAGTATCAATGGCAGTTCCACGGTTAAGCCGTAGGATTTCACCACTGACTGACAAACCCGCCTGCGCACCCTTTAAACCCAATGAATCCGGATAACGCTTGCACCCTCCGTATTACCGCGGCTGCTGGCACGGAGTTAGCCGGTGCTTATTCTTCAGGTACCTTCAGCCTCCTTCGCAAAGGAGGGTTTATTCCCTGACAAAAGCAGTTTACAACCCATAAGGCCTTCTTCCTGCACGCGGCATGGCTGGTTCAGACTTGCGTCCATTGACCAATATTCCTTACTGCTGCCTCCCGTAGGAGTCTGGTCCGTGTCTCAGTACCAGTGTGGGGGATAATCCTCTCAGAACCCCTAGCCATCGTTGCCTTGGTGAGCCGTTACCTCACCAACTAGCTAATGGCACGCATGCCCATCTCTAACCGCCGTGACTTTAAAATATCATGTGATGCCACAAATATTTACTATGAGGTATTAATCCCGATTTCTCGGAGCTATTCCCCTGTTAGAGGTAGGTTGCATACGCGTTACGCACCCGTGCGCCACTCTCACCAAATATTGCTATTCGGATCCCGTTCGACTTGCATGTATTAGGCCTGCCGCTAGCGTTCATCCTGAGCCAGGATCAAACTCTCCATTGTATATATAAAGTCGTTTGTGTACTGTTTTTGCTCTCAAGATCTACTATCAAAACTCATTCTTCTAAAAAATTGAAAAGGTCTTTCTTTCCTTTCCAGGCTTTGGCTTCAAGCTTTCAAAGAACTTATTCCCAACCTTTTTCACACTTTCAACTTCCGCTTTCAAACCCTTTCTGTGTGATTGGGAGTGCAAAATTACACCCTTTTTCTTATCCTCCAAATATTTCTCTAAAAAAATTCAATAAAAAGTAAAAATAATTTTTATTCTACTGATTAACAATATAGTACAATACAAAAAAAACAATCTTTTTTTTTACGATTTTAAAATCAAGGTAATATATCACCCAAAAGTCAATGAAAACTGTAGTTTTTGAATTATAGTTCAAGGCTGAAGACGCAGTTGAGATACCTATTTAGACTGGATTATTCATTTCTTTTCTGATAATTACAAAACAAGGTTCCATTCAATAAATATTAGATTCCGAATATTTAACAGAAACAAACCTATCATTTACCTAATTCTGACATATTGGTTAATTTTTTGTTATGACAGGTTTTTAACTGTTTCAATCCAAATTAAAAGCCAATATCAAAATATAAACAGAAATTTTGGAATTATGAAGTACTTTGAGTTTCATTTATTAGATTTACACCGTAATTATAATTTTAAACTATGAAAAAAATATTCGGCCTTTTTCTGGCATTTCTAATTGTTATGGGATTGCAGGCACAACAACCATTAGACGACCCCTATTTTGGAGAAAGTTGTACCAGCATAATGGCAGGTAAAAAAGCTACTTCTGATGGATCTGTTATAACTGCACACACCTGTGATGGCAATTATAGAACATGGCTCCGTATGGAAAAAGCACAGGATTTTCCTGATTCATCAACTGTTGAAATCAGGAAAGGGACTCTCCGGACAGAAACTCCCTGGGATTTAAGAGAAGTGAGTATCGCAGGCAATATCCCGCAGGTTGCTCATACTTATGCTTTTCTGAACACGGCCTATCCCTGTTTGAATGAAAAACAACTTGCAATTGGTGAAACTACATTTGTAGGGCCTGACACATTGGTAAATATAACTGCAATGTTTCTTGTTGAAGAATTGGAGCGAATAGCCCTTGAGCGTTGCGATAATGCGCGCACCGCAATAAAATTAATTGGTGATTTAATAAAAACATACGGCTATGCTGACTGGGGCGAATGCTTAACAATTGCTGACCGAAATGAGGTATGGCAAATGGAAATACTTGGGGAAGGGCCTGCACGTATCGGAGGCGTTTGGGCTGCCCAGCGCATTCCGGACGATCATGTTGGGATTTCTGCCAATATTTCACGAATAGGTAAAATAAACCGCAAGGACAAAGATTTTTATATGGCCTCTGACAATATTGAGTCCGTTGCCAAAGAACTTGGATTGTGGGATGGAGAAGGTGATTTCATTTTTTGGAAAGCATATGGCCATCGCGAAAAACCTTACGATATTAGGGAATTTTATGTACTGAGCTCACTGGCCCCATCATTAAACCTGTCAATGGATATGACCGAAATGCCATTTTCGGTAAAACCGGAACAAAAGGTGAATGTTCAGAAAATTACCGAATTATACCGCGCTACTTATGAAGGTACACAATACGATATGACACGCAAAGTGAAATACATTATAAAAAAATATGATGAAAACCGTAAACCAATTGGAGAAGATACCATTGTTAGTCCGGTAGCGAATCCATGGATTACCCGTGATGAAATGAATACGGTCAATTTTCTTGCTCCTGGAACAATAGACTTTAAACGAAATGTTTCAGTAGCTTGGAGTTCGTATGGGCAAATAATACAGTTAAGAGGATGGTTACCTGATGAAGTGGGTGGTGTTGCCTGGTTTTCATTCGACAATCCTGGTGAAAGTCCGCGTATTCCAATTTATGCCGGAGCCACTTCACTTCCGGTCGGATTTGAGTTTTGTGGTCAAAAGCGTTACCGTGAGGATGCTGCCTTATGGTCCTATCGCAAAGCAAATAAATTGGCTACAGTCAGTTGGGGAAAAACCAAGGGAATAATACTCGAAAATGTAATTTCTTTCGAGGAAAAAGCCATGAAAGAAATGCCTGATATTGAAAAAGAGGCTATAAACCTGATTAAAGAAGGTAAAACAGAAGACGCCAAAAAACTTTTAACCAATTACACAAAGGATTTTGAAGCTGCCACCAGTCGTCGTTGGATTGAATTGGAAAAAAGGTTTTGGGAAATGTTTGGAAAAGGATTCTGATATCGTTCCTTTTCACCCATTATATCTTCATTATAAAACCATTTAGATAAAATAAAAAAATCCGACCCATTTTCATAGGCCGGATTTTTTATTTATAGGTAATTTATTATTTCGAATATTTGAAATCTCTTCCTAAATACCTTGCTGTAGTTCCAAGCATTTCTTCGATACGAAGCAACTGGTTGTATTTGGCAATGCGATCAGTGCGGCTTGCTGAACCGGTTTTGATCAAACCAGTGTTTAGGGCAACAGCAAGATCGGCGATGGTGGTGTCTTCGGTTTCACCCGAACGGTGACTCATCACGGCTGTGTATGAATTGCGGTAAGCCATGTTTACGGCGTCGATGGTTTCGGTAAGGGATCCAATCTGATTTACTTTAACAAGAATTGAGTTGGCTACGCCTTTTTCGATTCCCATGGCAAGACGTTTTACATTGGTAACGAATAAATCATCACCCACGAGTTGAATCTTGCTACCCATTTTTTCTGTCATGAGTTTCCAGCCAGCCCAATCATCTTCAGCCATACCGTCTTCAATTGAAATAATCGGGTACTTTTTTGTCCAATCATGCCAATAATCAACCATTTGCGATGGTGTTAACTTTGCACCTGTTGATTTATGAAGATGATATACATTTTCTTCAGGCAAATAATACTCTGATGAAGCAGGATCGAGTGATATAAAAATATCCACCCCAGGTTTGTAGCCAGCTTTTTCAATAGCTTCGAGAATCACTTGTACTGCTTCTTCATTTGATTTCAGATTAGGGGCAAATCCACCTTCATCACCAACATTGGTTGAATAACCACGTTTTTTTAATACTGATTTCAAATTATGAAATACTTCAGCTCCCATACGGATCGCCTGAGAGAATGTTTCAGCGCCAACAGGCATAATCATGAATTCCTGAAAATCGATACTATTATCGGCATGTGATCCGCCATTGATAATATTCATCATCGGAATTGGAAGCGTATTTGCATTTGTTCCGCCTATATAACGGAAAAGTGGCTGATTGGTTTCCTGAGCAGCAGCGTGTGCAACTGCAAGTGATACGCCAAGAATGGCATTAGCACCTAAATTTGCTTTATTTGGCGTACCGTCAAGTTCAATAAGTTTCTGGTCAATTTCATTTTGATCGGTAATGTAGTAACCATGCAACTCATCAGCGATAATATTATTTACATTTTGAACTGCTTTCAAAACGCCTTTTCCGAGATAAACGGATTTATCGTCATCTCTTAACTCCACAGCTTCATGTACTCCGGTTGAAGCACCGGAAGGAACGGCTGCGCGACCAATGGTACCGTCTTCGGTTAAAACATCCACTTCTATAGTGGGATTTCCACGCGAATCAAGAATCTGACGGGCATGGACATTGACAATGTGACTCATATATTATTCGATTTAATTATAACGCAAATTTACCATAATAAAACGGAAAAAGGACAAAGTCAGTTAGACAATGTCCTTTTTTTTATCGCAAACGATTGCTGTTAGTCGTTACTCAGTTTTTGTAGCTTCTGTTGATTTATCAGCAGCTTTTTCAGTAACTTTCTTTGCAACTGTATCAGTAGCTTTTTTAGTGGATCTTCTTCTTGTAGCTTTTGCCTTTGCAGGAGTTTTTGCTGTGTTGAGGAGATTTTCGTTGTAATCGACTAATTCAATCATAGCCATTTCAGCATTATCACCTAAACGGGTTCCAAGCTTGATGATACGAGTGTATCCTCCTGGACGGTCAGCCACTTTCACTGAAATTTCACGAAAAAGTTCAGTAACGGCAAATTTATTCTGCAAATCGCGAAAAACTATACGACGTGAATGTGTAGAATCGTCCTTTGAGCGTGTAACCATTGGCTCAAAATAAACACGCAATGCTTTTGCCTTTGCCACTGTAGTTGTGATACGTTTGTGCAGGATGAGCGACGCAGCCATATTCGACAACATGGCGCTGCGGTGCGAGGTGGTTCTGCCCAGATGATTTATTTTCTTATTATGTCTCATTATGCTTAATCCTTATCTAATTTGTACTTTGTGATATTCATCCCAAACTCGAGACCTTTATTCTTGACAAGGTCTTCCAATTCGGTAAGCGATTTCTTACCAAAATTACGGAATTTGAGCAGATCGGTTTTATTAAACGCTACCAACTCGCCAAGTGTTTCAACATCAGCTGCTTTTAGGCAGTTTAATGCGCGAACTGACAAATCCATGTCCACCAATTTTGTTTTAAGCAACTGGCGTATATGTAATGAACTTTCGTCAAATTCTTCAGAAACCATCTTCTCTTCCACATTTACAGTAATTTTCTCATCTGAAAATAACATGAAATGATGAATCAGAATTTTTGCAGCTTCTTTCAAAGCATCTTTAGGCTGAATGGAACCATCTGAGATAACTTCTATCAGAAGTTTCTCATAGTCAGTTTTTTGTTCTACACGAAAATCTTCAACATGATATTTCACGTTTTTAATTGGCGTATGGATTGAATCAATTGCAATGGTTCCCAAAGGAGCATTGGCAATTTTATTTTCTTCAGCGGGTACATATCCACGACCTTTATTGATGGTCAGTTCGATACTTAACTTCACCGAAGGTTCCATATTACAAATTACAAGGTCCGGATTCAGAACCTGAAAAACTGACAAGAATTTATTTATATCACCGGCTTTAAACTGAGTTTGATCACCGATAACGATATTCACTTTTTCAGAAATCTCTGAAGATATCTGTTGTTTGAATCTCACTTTTTTAAGATTCAGAACGATGTCAGAAACATCTTCAACAACACCTTCGATTGCCGAAAATTCATGTTGAACACCTTCGATACGCAACGCAGTAATCGCAAAGCCTTCGAGTGACGAAAGCAGGATTCTCCTGAGTGAATTACCGATGGTAATACCAAAGCCCGGTTCGAGGGGTCGAAATTCGAACACACCTCTGTGCTCATCTGATTCGACCATGATAACCTTTTCGGGTTTTTGAAACGCTAAAATTGCCATAGTATTGGTTTAGAGTTTGATAGAATTTCCTACCAGGTTATTATTTCATTTATTATTTCGAATACAACTCAACGATCAACTGTTCTTTGATTGTTTCAGGAATATCTTCACGTGTTGGATAACTCATGAATTTACCGCTCATTTTAGAAGCGTCCCACTCGAGCCAAGGCAAACGTGTCATACGACCTTCAAGAGAGGAAACAATAGCTTCCAGACTTTTACTTTTTTCACGAACGCCAACAATATCACCTTCTCTTAAAAGATAGGATGGAATATTCACAACCTTACCATTTACGGTTATATGACAGTGTCCAACAAGTTGACGGGCTGCACTGCGGGTTGGAGCTATTCCCAGACGAAATACTGTATTATCGAGACGTGATTCGATAAGCTGCAGCAATATTTCACCGGTTACACCACTTTTATGTGCTGCTTTTTCGAAAATTTTACGGAATTGTTTTTCAAGAATTCCATAAGTATATTTCGCCTTTTGCTTTTCCTGCAACTGGGTTCCATACTCAGACATTTTCTTTCTGCGTTTCGCACTACCGTGTTGTCCGGGTGGATAATTCTTTTTTTCGAACGCTTTATCAGCACCATAAATGGCTTCACCGAATTTACGTGCTATTCTTGATTTAGGACCAATGTACTTAGCCATAGTTTTTTAAAGTTTAAATTTACAATTCTAACACCTCGATTACACTCTTCTTCTTTTAGGCGGACGGCAACCATTGTGTGGCAATGGTGTAACGTCATTGATTTCAGTCACTTCAACTCCAGAAGAGTGAATTGCCCTGATTGCTGATTCGCGTCCTGCACCTGGTCCTTTAACATAAACTTTAACTTTTCTCAATCCAAGGTCATAAGCGGTTTTGGAGCAATCTTCAGCTGCCATTTGTGCAGCATATGGAGTATTCTTTTTAGAACCTCTGAAGCCCATTTTACCGGCTGATGCCCAGGAAATGACTTGTCCTGCGTTGTTTGTCAAAGAAATGATGATATTGTTAAAGGAGGCTTTAACAAAAGCTTTTCCTATCGCTTCTACCTTAACAACACGTTTCTTTGTTACTCTTGTGGTTTTTGCCATAATTTAAATTAATTACTTAAGCGGTTATCTATCGTCCGGCCACTAATTACTTAGTAACCTTCTTTTTATTTGCAACAGTTTTCTTGCGACCTTTACGGGTACGGGCATTGTTTTTCGTACTCTGTCCGCGCAATGGCAATCCTAAACGATGACGAATTCCGCGATAGCATCCAATATCCATCAATCGCTTGATGTTTAATTGGGTTTCACTGCGAAGCTCACCTTCTACTTTGAATTGTTCACCAATGACTGTACGGATATTATTCTGCTCGTCGTCATTCCAGTCCTGAACTTTTTTGTCAAAACTTACACCGGCTTGTTTTAAAATGTTTTGAGAAGCACTTCTTCCAATGCCATAAATGTAAGTCAATGCAATTTCGCCTCGTTTATTGTTTGGTATATCTACACCAGCAATTCTAGCCATATATCTGAATTATTAATAATTACGAATAATATTATCCCTGACGTTGTTTAAACTTAGGATTCTTTTTGTTAATCACATACAATCTGCCCTTGCGACGTACGATCTTGCACTCGGCTGATCTCTTCTTAACTGATGCTCTTACTTTCATTTTGTTTAAGTTTCAATTGTTTACCACCTTGGTGGAAATATACTAGTCTTGTTGCTAATTCTACTTATATCTGAATGTAATACGTCCTTTTGATAAATCATAGGGCGACATTTCCAGTTTCACTCTGTCACCAGGTAGAATCTTGATATAATGCATCCGCATTTTACCAGAGATATGTGCCGTAATCGTGTGGCCGTTTTCAAGTTCCACCCGAAACATTGCATTTCCCAATGATTCTATTACTGTTCCATCTAATTCAATCGACAATTGTTTTGCCATAATTTATTCATTCATTTGTTTCAATACAGCCTCAACCCACTCAAAACTTGACAAAATATCAGCTTTTTCATTTCTGATTGCCAATGTATGTTCAAAGTGCGCTGATGGCTTCCGATCGCTTGTGCGTATCGTCCATCCGTCAGCTGACTGAGTAATATGTCGTGTTCCCATATTTATCATCGGTTCGATCGCAATAACCATACCACTTAATAATTTAGGACCACTCCCCTGCTTACCATAATTTGGTACCTCAGGCTTTTCGTGTAGTCGTTTTCCAACACCGTGTCCGACAAGCTCCCTTACAACCCCATAACCGAATTGCTCGGTAAAACTCTGAATTGCATGGCCAATATCCCCAACTCTTCTTCCATTTACTGCCTGTTCGATCCCAAGAAAAAGCGATTGTTTTGTCCTTTCAAGAAGCAGTAACGTTTCAGGATCCACAGTTCCAACAGCAAATGTATATGCTGAGTCACCATAAAATCCATTTTTCAGTACACCACAATCTACAGATACAATATCGCCATCTTTTAAAACCTGATTACCAGGTATGCCATGCACAACATGTTCGTTCACAGAAATACATAAAGTAGCTGGAAATCCAGAATATCCTTTGAAACCAGGGATTGCACCATTGTCACGGATAAACTCTTCAGCAATCTTATCTAATGTTACCGTAACAACCCCTGGCTTAATATATTTTGCAACTTCGGCCAGTGTTTTTCCAACAAGCAAAGAACTTTCGCGTTGAACCTCTATCTCTTCATCAGTTTTTATTGGAATCATCCTTTTGATGGAGATATGGTTAACCCATATTCATTGTGGAAGAACGACCCTTGATTCTTCCCGATTTTGTTAGTCCGTCGTAATGACGCATTAATAAATAACTTTCAACCTGTTGCAGAGTGTCAAGCACTACACCAACTAAGATAAGCAGTGATGTACCGCCAAAAAATTGTGCAAAAGACATACTGACACCAAGATTACCTACAAGTGATGGCATAATTGCCACAATACCTAAGAAAATTGAACCAGGTAAGGTTATTCGAGACATCACATTATCCAAATACTCAGCAGTTTTCTTACCAGGTTTAACACCAGGAATAAACCCGCTGTTTTTCTTCATATCCTCAGCCATTTGATTTGGATTAACCGTAATAGCTGTATAAAAATAAGTAAATGCAATAATCAGAATAAAAAACGTAAAGTTATACCAGAACCCCTGAATATCTGTAAAAGCAGCTGCTAATCCTGATAAACTTTCAGATGAAGTAAAACCTACCAGAGTTATTGGAAGGAACATGATTGCCTGGGCAAAGATGATCGGCATAACACCGGCAGCATTAACTTTCAAAGGGATATACTGACGCACTCCACCATATTGTTTGTTACCAACAATTCGTTTGGCATATTGAACAGGCACTTTTCTTGTACCCTGAACCAAAAGAATTGTAAGAAGTATCACAAATATTAACACCACAATTTCTACAAGGAAATAAACCAAACCACCTCCCTGTTGTTCCAATCTTGAGAAAAACTCAGCGAATAAAGCAAAAGGCAAACGTGCAATGATTCCAATCATGATTATGAGAGAAATACCATTACCAATTCCCTTATCAGTGATGCGCTCACCTAACCACATTACAAATAAAGTTCCGGCAATCAAAATGATAGTCGAGGAAACCCAGAAGAAAGCGGATGGATTAGGAATATTAGGATCAAAAGGTGTAACCGCTTCAGGAGGAAGTTGTGATATCATGTTTGCAATATAAGCAGGTGCCTGTAATGCAACAATAATAACAGTGAGGTAACGTGTCATCTGGTTAATCTTACGCCGTCCACTTTCACCTTCACGTTGTAACCGTTGAAAGTATGGAATTGCCATACCTAAAAGTTGAATTACAATAGAAGCAGAGATATAGGGCATGATTCCCAATGCGAATATTGAGGCTTTAGAAAAAGCTCCACCCGAAAACATATTAAGCAAACCCAACAAGCCGGTATTCGCCTGGCTATTGAGATTTGCAAGCATGTTCGGGTCAACACCCGGAAGTGGGATATAAGAACCCAACCGATAGATCACGATGATACCCAAAGTATAAAGTATCCGCTTACGCAGTTCCTCTATCTTATTGATATTTCTTAGTGTTTCAAATAGTCTTTTCATTCAGTTTACAGTTTTTCAGTCACACCACCTGCAGCTTCAATAGCAGCAATTGCAGATGCTGAGAATCCGTGAGCTTTCACTTCGAGTTTTGCGGTAAGGGTTCCATTGCCAAGAATCTTAATAAGATCCTTTTTATGAGCCAGTCCGTTTTCTACTAAAACTTCGGGATTGATTATTGTAACATTTTTAGTTTCTGCCAACAACTGCAAAGCTTCAATATTGATTGCCTGATATTCTTTGCGGTTGATATTGGTAAAACCAAACTTTGGTAAGCGGCGCACGAGAGGCATCTGACCGCCTTCGAAGCCTATTTTACGTTTTGTTCCGGAGCGTGATCCGGCGCCTTTGTGTCCACGGGTTGAAGTGCCTCCAAACCCAGAACCTTGTCCGCGACCGATCCGCTTTACTTTCTTAACGGAACCTTTGGCTGGTTTAAGATTACTTAGATCCATCTTATATCTTTATTTCCTGGTTACTTACAATTATAATTCTTCGATCTTGAGCAGGTGTTTCACCTTGTCGACCATTCCGGCCACCTGAGGTGTCAACACAACTTCAATTGTCTGGTTCAGGCGTTTAAATCCTAAAGCCGTAAGTGTATCTTTTTGTCTTTGAGGTCTTCCGATACCACTTTTTATCTGGGTAATTTGCGCTTTTTTCATAGTTTTCAAAAATTATCCGTTAAATACAGTATCGATATCTACTCCACGAACCTGTGCAATGGTATAGGCATCGCGCAACTGGGTGAGTGCATTGAAGGTCGCTTTCACAACAGAGTGAGGATTCGACGAGCCTTTCGACTTAGCCAATACGTCTCTAACTCCTACACTTTCCAGAACAGCACGCATAGCACCACCGGCAATTACTCCGGTACCGGCTGATGCTGGTTTCAAAAACACCAGTGCACCACTGTACTTGCCATATTGTTCGTGAGGAATTGTTCCTTTAAGAACAGGCACCTTCACAAGATTTTTCTTGGCATCGTCGATACCTTTGGCAATGGCAGCGGTAACTTCCTTGGCTTTACCAAGTCCATAACCTACAACACCATTTTCATTACCTACAACAACGATAGCTGAAAAGCTGAAAGTACGTCCCCCTTTGGTTACTTTGGTAACACGTTGGATACTTACCAATCGATCTTTAAACTCGATTTCGCTTGATTTTACTCTTTTTACGTTTACGTCTGACATAGTTTCTTAGAATTTTAATCCTCCTTCACGTGCTGCTTCAGCCAATGACTTAACCCTACCGTGATACAAATAACCATTACGATCGAAAACAACTTCCGAAATACCGGCAGCCATTGCTTTCTCAGCGATCAGAAGACCTACGAGTTTAGCTTGTTCGATCTTTGTAACTTTTTGTTCGGCCAATGCTTTTTCGCTTGAACCGGCGGCTGCTACAGTGCGACCTGCGGCATCATCAATAAGTTGCACATAAATCTGTTTATTACTTCTGAAAACAGTCAGTCTTGGACGTTCAGCTGATCCGATAACGATTCGTCTGATCCTTTTCTTGATACTGTCTCTTCTTTCTTGTTTCTTATTCTTCATAACCCTTAAGATGGTATTATAAGCTTTTACTTTTTAAATCTATTTACCGGCTGTTTTACCTGCTTTGCGGCGTAACACCTCACCCTGGAAACGAACACCTTTTCCTTTGTATGGCTCCGGAGTTCTCAATGATCTTATTTTAGCTGCCACCTGTCCGAGTAACTGTTTGTCAGCGCTACTCATTTTAATCAAAGGATTCTTACCTCTTTCAGTAATCGTCTCAATTTTAATTTCTGGTGGCAATTCGAAGAACACGTTATGTGAAAAACCAAGTGCAAGTTCAAGCAACTGTCCTTTTGCATCAGCTTTATAACCAACTCCTACCAATTCCTGAACAACATTAAAACCGGTTGATACGCCTTTAACCATATTATTGATAAGTGAGCGGTACAAACCATGTTTTGCACGGTGTTCGATGGCTTCTGAAGCACGTTCTACTACTACTATATTTCCTTCTATTTTCAACTCAACAGAATCATCGATTCTTTGTTGCAGTTCACCAAGCTTTCCTTTAACAGTAACAATTTTGTCTTTTGAAACGCTGATTGTTACATCGGCAGGTAACTCAATTGGTAATTTACCTATTCTTGACATTGATCGGGTCTCCTGTTTATTAACTGATATAACACAATACTTCACCACCAATATGGAGGCGACGAGCTTCTTTGTCGGTCATCATTCCCTGTGAAGTAGAGATGATTGCTACACCCAGACCGTTCAACACGCGTGGCATGTTCTCAGTATGAATATATTTTCTCAAACCGGGACGTGATACACGCTCTATATTTGTAAGAGCAGGCATCTTTGAAACCGGATGATATTTAAGCGCAATTTTAATTACGCCCTGTTTGTCATCATCTTCAAACTTATAGTTCAGGATATATCCTTTTTCGAATAATATCTTGGTGATGGCCTTTTTTACGTTTGAAGCGGGAACTTCAACGATTCTATGTTTTGCAGAAACCGCATTACGGAGTCTTGTCAAATAATCTGCTATCGGGTCAGTATTCATTTTCTATTGTGATATTTATTAACTACCAACTTGATTTTTTAACTCCTGGGATTAATCCTTTGAGCGCCATTTCCCTGAAGTTGATACGGGAAATACCAAACTGCCTCATATAGCCTTTTGGCCGACCTGTTAACTGGCAACGATTGTGAAGACGAACTGGTGAAGCATTTTTTGGAAGTTTTTGTAGTCCTTCATAATCACCTGCTGCTTTGAGAGCGGCACGTTTAACAGCATACTTTTCAACCAATTTCTGTCTTTTACGCTCACGCGCTTTCATTGACTCTTTTGCCATGTTCTATAATTTTTTTTGATTTTTAAAAGGCAGGCCAAATTCTTTAAGCAGGGCCATTGCTTCCTGGTCTGTTTTGGCAGTGGTAACAAATGTAATGTCCATACCATTGATCCTATTCACTTTATCGATATCGATTTCAGGAAAGATGATCTGTTCGGTAACACCAAAACTATAATTTCCACGTCCATCAAATCCTTTGTCATTGATTCCGCGAAAATCGCGGACACGTGGCAAAGCAACAGCGATCAAACGCTCGAGAAACTCGTACATTTTATCACCTCGCAGTGTAACACGCACACCAACAGGGTTTCCTTTACGCAACTTAAAGTTGGAAATATCTTTCTTTGATACAGTAGGAACTGCTTTCTGACCAGTAATATTGGTCATTTCATCCACTCCGTAATCAATTAGTTTTTTATCTGTCAACGCTGCACCAATTCCCTGGTTAAGCGCGATTTTTACAAGGCGTGGAACCTGCATCACAGTTTTATACTGAAACTGTTTCTGAAGTGCAGGCACGACTTCGCTTTTGTATTGTTCTTTCAATCTGGGCTGATAGTTCATTACTTAATTACCTCCCCTGTCTTTTTTGAGTAACGCACTGAGTTTCCTGTTTTTTCATTAATCTTACGACCAATACGTGTTGGTTTACCCTTGGAATCAACTATTTTCAAGTTTGATACATGCACGGGTGCTTCTTTTTTCAAGATACCGCCTTGTGGGTTTTTGGCATTAGGACGTGTATGTTTTGATACAAGGTTAACGCCTTCGACGATTGCCCTGTTCTTATCTACATCAACCACAAGTACCTTACCCTGGTCGCCTTTATGATCTCCGGCAATCACTATAACGCTATCGCCTTTTTTTATGTGCAACTTATTCATGATTCTGTTTCCTTTATTTATTATAGCACTTCTGGTGCAAGTGAAACAATCTTCATATATTGTTTCTCTCTGAGTTCGCGGGCTACAGGTCCGAAAATACGGGTACCTACCATTTCACCTGCGGCATTCAAGAGTACTACTGCATTATCTTCGAAGCGGATGTAAGAACCATCGTTACGACGGGTTTCTTTTTTGGTCCGTACAACTACTGCTTTTACTACAGCTCCTTTTTTAACGTTTCCACTTGGGAGAGCGTGTTTCACCGCAACAACGATCTGATCACCTATACGGGCATATCGTTTTCCTGTTCCGCCCAATACCCTGATGCAAAGTACTTCTTTTGCACCACTGTTATCGGCTACTGTAAGTCTTGATTCTTGTTGTACCATTTTATTTAGCCCTTTCGATTACTTCAACCAATCTCCAACATTTGTTCTTACTCAACGGACGTGTTTCCTGAATACGGACAGTATCGCCAATATTGCAGTCGTTAGTTTCGTCATGAGCCATAAATCGGCTGGTCTTTTTGACAAACTTACCGTAGATAGGATGCTTCACTCGGCGTTCGATTTCGACAGTAATGGATTTATCCATTTTATTACTGACAACAACGCCTACTCTTTCTTTTCTTAGATTTCTAGTTTCCATCTTTCTACTAGTCCTTATGATTTAATATTTGCTTCCAAGGCACGTTTCCTTAGCTCTGTCTGTATCCGTGCAACTGTTCTGCGGTAGGCACGTATCTTGTTCGGATTTTCGAGCGGCGAAACTGCGTGGTTAAGTTTCAAACGAACCAATTGCTTATTCTCCTCTTCGAGGCGTTCGATTAAATCGGGAGTGCTTAACTCTCTGATTACTTCTTGTTTCATTGCTTTATAGGTTTTCTTCCACGTAATCTCTTCTGACTACGAATTTTGTTAAAACAGGTAACTTCTGTGCAGCCAGGCGCAGGGCCTCTTTTGCAACTGCCAAAGGTACACCTTCGGCTTCGAATATAATACGGCCCGGTGAAACAGGTGCCACGAAATATTCCGGAGCTCCCTTACCCTTACCCATACGTACCTCTGCAGGTTTCTTTGTTACCGGTTTGTCGGGAAACACTCTGATCCAAATTTGACCTTCACGTTTCATATAGCGGGTTACCGCTTGACGGGCCGCTTCGATCTGACGACCGGTAAGCCATACTTCTTCGAGTGTTTTGATACCGAATGAACCGAAGGCAAGCTGGTTTCCTCTCTGTGAGAGCCCTTTCATCTTACCTTTCTGGTGTCTTCTATATTTTGTCTTTTTCGGCTGTAACATTGTTACTTAGGTATTTTGATTGAAAAATTCTTATTTACGTCTTCTCTGGCGTGGCGCATTACCACTTGGCTTCACTGGAGCTGTTTGCTTTTTGATTCCGCCACCTACAGTACTTGGCACCAATTCTGGTCTTCCGTAAATTTCTCCTTTACAGATCCATACTTTGATTCCGATACGTCCATAGGTTGTGTGTGCTTCTACCAGTGCATAATCGATATCGGCACGCAGGGTGTGCAATGGAATACGGCCTTCCTTGTATGTTTCCTGACGGGCCATTTCGGCACCTCCGACACGACCGGAAATCATAACTTTAATACCTTCAGCACCAATACGCATACTCGAAGTGATGGCAGTTTTTATCGCACGACGGAATGAAATACGGCCTTCAATCTGTTTTGCGATAGTAGCTCCCACGATGTAAGCATCGAGTTCAGGGCGTTTGATTTCGTTGATATTAATCTGCACTTCTTTTCCTGTGAGTTTCTTCAACTCTTCTTTCAGCTTATCAACTTCCTGTCCGCCCTTTCCGATGATCATACCGGGTCTGGCTGTAGAAATTGTAACGGTTACAAGCTTTAAGCTACGTTCAATGTTGATCTTTGAAATGCCGGCTTTTCCGAGACGTGCATTTAGATATTTTCTGATTTTGTCATCTTCGACAAGTTTACCTGAAAAATCTCTGCCACCGTACCAGATGGAATCCCATCCTTTGATGATTCCTAACCTTAGACCTATTGGATTCGTTTTTTGTCCCATTCAATTATATCTTAACTGATTTCTGTCTTGAATTTATTCTTCTTTGCGTGTTCTGCTTCCGATGACCAGCGTAACGTGGTTCGAACGTTTTCGAACACGGTGTGCTCTTCCCTGCGGTGCAGGTTGAACTCTTTTAAGCATACGACCTGAGTCAACAAATATTTCCTGGATATACAGACCACTGTCTTCAATCCGGGCGCCTTCATTTTTAGCTTCCCAGTTAGCTATTGCTGAGCGCAACAACTTATAAACCCTGTTTGATGCTTCTTTTGGAGAGAACTGAAGGGCATGCAATGCCAATTCCACTTTCATTCCCCTAACCAAATCGGCTACCAGGCGCATCTTTCGAGGAGATGTGGGCACACTTTGCGCTTTCGCAACAAAATTTGTTTTGTTTGCCGTTTTTCTTTCCTCAGCTTTGTTATGTTTTCTAGCTCCCATTGCTTAACTCTTTCTTTATTTTTTACCTTTATCTTTTTTACCTGCGTGACCGCGGAAAATTCGTGTTGGCGCAAATTCACCCAATTTATGTCCAACCATGTTCTCTGTCACATACACAGGAATAAATTTATTTCCATTATGAACAGCGATGGTTTGACCCACGAATTCAGGCGCAATCATTGAGGCACGTGACCAGGTTTTGATTACACTTTTTTTACCCGATTCAACATTATCCAACACCTTTTTTTCAAGTTTGAAGTGGATAAATGGACCTTTTTTTAGTGAACGACTCATTGTATGATAATTAATTCTCCTGGTTAATCACTATTTCTTTCTTCTCTCAACGATATACCTGTCGGAAGCATTCTTCTTCGAACGTGTTTTGTAGCCCTTAGCTGGAATACCCTTGCGTGATCTTGGGTGTCCACCGGTTGCTCTACCTTCACCACCACCCATCGGGTGATCCACAGGATTCATAACAACGGCTCTCACTCTCGGGCGTCGGCCTAACCAACGGCTACGACCTGCCTTACCTGATTTTTCGAGGTTATGATCAGTATTTGAAACGATACCTATCGTTGCCATGCATGTCTGAAGAATCATCCTGGTTTCACCTGAAGGCATACGAAGAATCGCAAACTTACCATCACGCGACATCAACTGTGCATAGGTTCCGGCACTTCTCGCCATCTTTGCACCTTGACCAGGACGCAATTCAATATTGTGCACAACCGTTCCAAAAGGAACTTCGCTTAAATACATTGCATTTCCTACACTTGGGCTAACTCCTTTACCCGAAACAATTTCCTGTCCAACTTTGAGCCCATTGGGAGCAATGATATACCGCTTCTCACCGTCAACGTAATTCAACAAAGCGATACGGGAAGTCCTGTTCGGATCATACTCAATCGTCTTTACTGTGGCCGGAATACCTTCTTTATCGCGTTTGAAATCGATAATACGGTATTTCTGTTTATGACCGCCGCCAATATTGCGGATAGTCATTTTACCATCTTTATTACGTCCACCGCTTCTCTTACCTGGAGCCAATAATGACTTTTCCGGAGTGTCAGTAGTAATTTCATCAAATGCGCTTATTATCTTAAAGCGCTGACCAGGGGTCGTTGGTTTATATTTCTTTAAAGCCATTTATCTAAATGTTGCTAAAAAAATCAATAGTTTCACCTTCAGCCAAAGTAACAACTGCTTTCTTAAAAGCATTTGTTCTGCCGGAAATCACACCAGTTTTTGTGAAGCGTGATTTCAGCTTTCCGGAATAATTCATTGTGTTTACCGATTCCACTTCAACACCGTAGAGTTCCTTGATGGCACCCTTAATCTGAAGTTTGTTGGCTCTTTTGTCCACAATAAATCCATACCGATGAAGCTTTTCGCTTATGGCTGTCATTTTCTCCGTTATTATCGGTTTTACAATGATATTCATCGTTTTGAGCGATTTAATGTTTTATATTATGCAAGTAACTCTTCAATTGTCTTCAACGAACTTTCTGAAATGAACAATTTACTTGCATTCAAAATGTCGTAGGTATTCAAACTTCCAACCGTAGTTACTTTGGTCCTTTGAATGTTGCGTGAAGAAAGTACCACATTGGTATCTACCGCCGGCATCACAAACAAAGTTTTACTGTAATCGATTTTGAAACTATCCAAAATGGCCTTGAAGCTTTTTGTTCTTGGTGAATCAAATGTGAAGTCTTCAAGAACAATGATCTGTTGATCTAGTACTTTATAACTTAAGGCAGATCTACGGGCCAAACGTTTAAGTTTCTTGTTCAGTTTGAAATTATAGTCGCGTGGTTTAGGTCCAAATACACGTCCTCCTCCTTTAAAAACTGGCGATTTAACATCACCATATCTGGCCGAACCGGTACCTTTTTGTTTCTTCAACTTTTTTGTACTTCCACTGAGTTCACTACGCTCTTTCGATTTGTGTGTTCCCTGGCGTTGATTGGCAAGATACTGTTTGGTATCCAGATAAATTGCATGATCGTTTGGTTCGATACCAAACACCTCATCGTTCAACTGAACCTTTTTGTCAGTTGCCTCTCCGGTTATTTTATGAACTACTAATTCCATCTTTCAATTTTTAAAAATCCTTGATTAGCTCCCGGAACTGCACCTTTGACAAGTAAAAGATTTTTCTCAGGAATAATCTTAATTATCTGAAGGTTAATCAGTTTCACTTTGTTTCCTCCCATGCGACCTGCCATACGCATTCCTTTGAATACGCGTGATGGCCAGGATGAAGCGCCTACAGAACCTGGTGCACGTAATCTGTTGTGCTGTCCGTGTGTTGCATCACCAACTCCAGAAAAACCGTGGCGGCGAACAACTCCCTGAAAACCTTTACCTTTACTGACACCAACAACGTCAACAAATTCGCCTTCCATAAACACCTCAACCGTAACAATCTCACCAAATTCTTTCTTTTTCTCGAAACGAGTAAACTCAGAAACAATTCTTTTTGGGGTGGTTCCGGCCTTTTTAAAGTGGCCTTTCATGGCACCTGACGTATTCTTTTCTTTTTTCTCTCCAAATGCAAGCTGTACAGCTTCGTATCCATCGAGTTCCAAAGTTCTGATCTGGGTCACCGTGCATGGACCTGCTTCAATAACAGTTACCGGGATGTTTTTCCCATTACCATCATAAACGCTGGTCATTCCTATTTTTCTTCCTAGTATTCCTGACATGGTACTATCCTTTTTTTTATGTCGCGTCCAACCCTAAGGTCAAACTTTGATTTCTACTTCAACACCACTTGGCAACTCTAATTTCATCAACGCATCGATCGTCTGAGAAGTCGAGCTGTAGATATCGAGTAATCGTTTATAAGACGACAACTCAAATTGTTCTCTGGATTTTTTGTGCACGAAAGTTGAACGCAGCACAGTGTAAATCTTTTTGTCCGTTGGCAATGGAATGGGTCCACTTACCACAGCACCTGTCGTCTTTATCGTTTTCACAATTTTTTCTGCTGACTTGTCAACCAGATTGTGATCGTACGACTTTAATTTAATTCTAATCCTTGTATTCACGTGAAGAATTATTTTGTTTACTAACTATTTTGTAATTCCTTTAGCTTTGTTCACTACCGCTTCCGCGATATTCTCAGGAGCCGCCATATAATGACTAAACTCCATTGTTGAATTTGCGCGTCCTGAGGAAAGTGACCTGAGAACTGTAACATATCCAAACATTTCTGACAATGGCACATCAGCTTTCACAACCTGAAGTCCCACTTTAGCAGCGACCTCACGAACAACTGCTCTGCGTTTGTTTAAATCTCCTGTAATATCACCAATATAATCGTCCGGTACATTAACCTCCACCTTCATGATTGGTTCAAGAAGCACTGCTTTGGCCTTACGGCAGGCAACCTTGAAACCCATGCGGGCTGCCATCTCAAAAGAGAGTGAATCAGAGTCAACCGGATGGAAAGAACCATCAATCAGGCGAACTTTCATACTATCCATTGAAAAACCGGCCAAAACTCCATTCGACATTGATTCTCTGAAACCTTTTGTGATTGCAGGGATATATTCTCTAGGGATATTACCACCTTTAACTTCATCCACAAACTGCAGCCCGACAACATTTTCATCTGCTGGACCAATTTCAAATTGAATATCAGCAAATTTACCACGGCCACCTGTTTGTTTCTTATATACTTCACGGTGTGAAGCACTTCCGATCAAAGCCTCTTTGTATGCAACCTGGGGACGACCCTGGTTACACTCGACCTTAAATTCGCGTTTCATACGGTCAACCAGAATCTCAAGATGAAGTTCTCCCATACCAGAAATAATAGTTTGACCAGAATCTTCGTCAGTACGAACACGGAAAGTCGGATCTTCCTCAGCCAGTTTCGCAAGTGCCATAGACATTTTGTCCATATCAACCTGTGTTTTAGGCTCAATCGAAATACTGATTACCGGTTCAGGGAAAGTCATTGATTCAAGCACAATTGGTTTCTTCTCGTCGCACAAAGTATCACCTGTACGAATTGTCTTAAAACCAACCGCTGCTCCAATATCTCCAGCTTCGATCCTGTCTAAAGGATTCTGCTTGTTCGCATGCATTTGCATGATACGTGAGATACGTTCTTTTTTACCAGTGGAGGCATTAAAAATGTAAGATCCTGCCTCGAGTGTACCTGAATACACACGGAAGAATGCTATACGTCCAACAAAAGGATCAGTAGCAATTTTGAATGCAAGTGCAGCAAAAGGCTCACTTGGATCCACTTTTCTAACTTCTTCTTCCTCAGTGTCAGGATTAATACCATGCACAGCGTCAACATCAAGCGGGCTTGGCAGATACTGTACAACACCATCCAGCAATGTTTGAACACCTTTATTTTTAAACGACGCACCGCACATAACCGGGGAAATTCTCATTTCAACAGTTGCTTTACGGATTGATCGGATCATTTCTTCTTCAGTAATGCTGTTCGGATCATCCATGAACTTCTCAAGAAGCACGTCACTCTCTTCAGCAACACTTTCAATGAGTTTCAGACGATATTCCTCAACAACATCCAATAAGTCTTCTGGAATCGGTATCTCAACCATTACAACACCCTTAGAACTATCGTCCCAGATAAAGGCTTTGTTACGGATAAGATCAACCACTCCTTTAAATGAATCTTCTTCACCGATTGGAATCTGCAAAGGAATAGGGTTTGCTCCCAAACGTTCCTTAATTTGTTCCAATACGCTAAAGAAATCAGCACCCGAGCGATCCATCTTATTGATGAAACACAAACGGGGAACTTTATATTTGTCAGCCTGACGCCATACTGTTTCTGACTGTGGTTCAACTCCGCCAACAGCACAAAACAATGCAACAGCACCGTCCAATACCCTCAACGAGCGCTCCACTTCAACAGTGAAATCAACGTGACCGGGAGTATCAATGATATTTATCTTATACTTTTCATTGTGATAATCCCAAAAAACTGTCGTAGCAGCAGAAGTAATGGTTATGCCACGTTCCTGCTCCTGAACCATCCAGTCCATAACAGCAGCGCCCTCGTGCACTTCACCAATCTTATGGCTGCGACCTGTATAGTATAGAATGCGCTCAGTAGTTGTAGTCTTACCAGCATCAATATGGGCCATAATGCCGATGTTGCGGGTAAAATTCAATTTATTAAGTGCTATATTTTGGTCAATCGCCATCGTTACTCCTTAAAATTTATCTTAATAATTAAAATCTGAAATGAGAGAATGCCTTATTAGCCTCAGCCATTCTGTGGGTATCTTCTTTTTTCTTGTAAGCAGAACCTTCTTCTTTATAAGCAGCAAGAATTTCACCGGCAAGCTTCTGTCCCATCGATTTCTCGTGACGTTTGCGTGCATAACCGATAAGATTCTTCATACCAATAGACATCTTACGTGATGGTCTGATTTCGGAAGGAATCTGGAAGGTGGCACCTCCGATACGACGGCTGCGAACTTCAACAGCAGGCGTAACGTTTGCCAATGCCTTTTTCCACACTTCAATACAATCCTCGCCGGATTTAGTTCCAACAAGATCCATTGCTTCGTAGAAAATTTGGTAAACGACATTCTTTCTGCCTTCATACATCATATTGTTAACGAATTTCGTTACCAACACGTCGTTGAATTTTGGGTCCGGAAGAATGATTCTTTTTTTGGGTTTAGCTTTTCTCATTGCTAGAAATTGTATGTCTTAAACTATTTTTTCTTTGCTGGTGCTGCTGCAGCTCCACCTTTAACTTTCGGACGTTTTGTGCCGTATTTCGATCTTCTCTGACTTCTGCCAGCAACACCTGAAGTATCGAGTGCTCCACGGATGATGTGATATCTTACACCTGGTAAATCTTTCACACGGCCTCCGCGAATCATCACGATGGAGTGTTCCTGTAAGTTATGTCCTTCACCCGGAATGTAAGCGTTCACTTCTTTACCATTGGTAAGACGAACCCTTGCCACTTTACGCATTGCTGAGTTTGGTTTTTTAGGAGTAGTTGTATAAACCCTTACGCAAACACCACGACGTTGTGGACATGAATCCAGTGCAGGTGACTTACTTTTGTCAACCAGTTTTTGGCGTCCCTTGCGAACTAATTGTTGAATAGTAGGCATTTTTTACTTTATTTTATTTATTACTTACCCCGTTTTTGGGAGTGCAAAAGTACTATTATTTTTGAAAAGAACAACTTTTCTTTTAAAAAACAAAAAGACGGATAAGAAAATAGTGAAGGAAGGTGAAAGCCCTTTATGAAAAGGTCTTTTAAACCACACGAACGCCTATATTTTTGAACGGTATTTTTGGCTTCCGTGTTCGAACCTATAGTGTTTAAGCTTGTCAGGTTCCTTTAACTATGTAATTCTCAGTTACTTTATGTTCCCAACGAATTGGGAGTGCAAAGGTAAATTCTTTTTTCAATTACACAAGTACTTTTTATAAAATATTTTATAAAAAAGTGTGTTTTTTAATTAATGAGAAACAAAATACCTTACGCAATTTGTAATGTTTTACAATAAACAGGGTGATAATATGATTTATCTGTTTAATATTCAACTATTTAAATATAGCTGGAACTATATATACTTAGAATTCTAAGCAAACGCAGTTCAACACACAATCAGATTATTGTTAAAATAAGCTTCATTTAATATTAAGGAATTTGAAACTGAAACAATAAATCCAGCGTTTCCAATTCATTGCACAAATCTCTTAAAAGGACTAATCTTTGACACAGCGGACGGAAAAACCTTCTCTCTTATTATTATTGTTCCTGTTTACGTTATCATCATCATAATTAAGGCCACGATACCAGACGTGTTCCACAGTGTCTTCTGTATCACTCCACCATGTTCCTCCGTAGCCTGTCCAGTAGAACATACCATAAAAATCACGATAGCCGCCTGGAAGACCGGTAAAACCACTTTCATTTGTAGCGCCAGTATTAGGAACATGCCAATAAATCGTTCCGGTACCTTTCATTTTACCACCTGCAATGGATTCTCCACCTAAATATTCAGTTAACATTGTCCATTCTTCGTCTCTTGGTGTATGCCAGCCTGTTGGACAAAGTTTTCTGCTATCAACCACTGTATACCAATTATATAATGCACCATATATATCACCATACCCGGCTTCATCATTATTAAACCAGACGTATGCTCCTGTATTGAGGTTGGCCCATTCTACAAAGTAAGTAATATTAGGAATCGGATCACCATTGACATAATGCGTTACTTTTAGATTTTCAACCATCCATTTTTGCGATCCGATAACGACTGTAGTGTAAACATTGCCATCAATGTCTGTCACAGTTTCAGTGGATGTAAAACTAACTTCGTTCCCATAACTTGTTCCAATACTATTCGTTGCATATGCCCTGATATAGTAGGTTGTGTTCATTGAAAGTCCGGCAATACTGCTAATAAACGTACCTGTACCAATCCCATCTGAAGTATGATTGTCAGCAATTGTTGGATTTTCAATTGTACTCCAGCAAACACCGCGTCCGGTGACTGTTCCACCTCCATCAGAAACTACTTCACCACCACCGATGGCCGATATTTGGGTGATTTCTGTTATTGGTGAGGTAAATACAGTTGGAATAGTAATCGTTGTGAGTGGCAGCATAGCGAAAAGGTATGATTCGCTGTTTACAGGATTAGCGTAACGAACATTTTCATGGTATCCCTCAATAAACGCTGTGAACCGAAGCAGGTTACCAAGGTAAAAGATAAAACCAGTTTCACCTTTAATTGATTTCAGATTCTCATTCACATCTGTAATATTTCCATCATATGATATTTTATCTTCTCCGGCTCCCGGTGCAACACTCATTATTTTGATCGTTTTTGATACTGAATTGTCAAAAACACGCAGAAATAATTGCTGGGTTGCTTTCGTTGAAACAGCGAACTGATGCCAGCCTATCTCAAACTCATTCGTGAGTTCTGAAAGCTTATTTCCTGTATTATCATATACTTCCAGATTCAATGTTCCTCTGTTTTTCAAATAGATTTTCACCTTTGTCTTACCCTGAAATGGATTAGGTGTATTCTGCATCACTGTAAATGATGCTGATGGATTAAAAGTTATTCCCTCTAAACCAACCAAGGTTACATCCACCGTCAATTCTGAAACTCCATTATACAAAGTTGTATCGCAATCCAAGTCAACGTTATACACATTGATGCTGTCAAAAATCAACGGGCTCTGTGTCAACGAATCTTTGGCATTGAACGAAAATGTAATTAATTCACGCTGGCTCCAGCCCTCAAGTGAAAACAACATGACAACAATGATAGTTAGTAATTTTTTCATTATTAGTGGGTTTCAAACTCTGAAATAATTCAAATTCTGATACAAATTTAATATTAATGGCACTCAAAACCTGAATAATCATGTATGAATTTCCATGAAATGTAGCGAAATTCAGATTCAGGAGAATCGATGATTCTTCTGAACGACATATATTGACAGGATAAGATAGTTCATCAATCTGACAATCCGTTTCTAAAATTCTGTGTAATTTCCTCCAGAAACCGTACTTTTGTGCAAAATTCTACAAATAGTGTCTGATTTACTCTCCCAACTCAACGATTCTCAGCGTGAAGCTGTTGTACATACCGAAGGTCCTGTGATGATTATCGCTGGTGCAGGCTCTGGCAAAACCCGCGCTCTTACTTACCGCATCGCCTATATGCTTGAAAAGGGCGTGGATCCTTTTTCAGTGCTTGCACTTACTTTCACCAACAAAGCGGCAAAGGAGATGAAAGGCAGAATTATGGAACTTGTTGGCAGCGGAAAAGGCCGTAATGTTTGGATGGGAACTTTCCACTCCATTTTTGCCCGCATTTTGCGCATTGAAGGTCATTTGCTTGGTTATCCTCAAAATTTTACCATCTACGACTCTGATGATTCAAAACGACTCATTAAATCCATCACAAATGAGTTGAGTCTTGATACGAAAATCTATTCACCTTCTTATGTTTTGCACCGTATCTCCGGTGCCAAGTCTAATCTTTTATCTGCACAGGATTATTGCAACAATACTGACATTACCAATGCCGATTTCAGTGCTGGAAAACCTATGATAGGTGAGATTTTCAAAATGTACAACAGTAGGTTGAAAAGAGCTGATGCCATGGATTTTGATGATTTGTTATTTAATACCAATGTACTTCTGCGCGATTATCCGGAAGTTCTGTATAAATACCAGCACAAATTCAAATATGTTTTGGTTGATGAATACCAGGATACAAACTATTCACAATACCTTATTATAAAGCGCATCGCGGCGCTCAACGAAAATATTTGTGTTGTCGGTGACGATGCCCAAAGTATCTATTCATTCCGTGGAGCCAATATTCAAAATATCCTGAATTTCAAAATCGATTATCCAGACAATCATCTGTTTCGTCTGGAACAGAATTATCGTTCAACCAAAACCATTGTAAACGCAGCCAACGGTGTGATTGCACAAAATAAGGATCAGATTAAGAAAACAGTCTGGACTGATAAAGAAAACGGTGAGTTAATCACTTTACTCCGTGCGACTTCAGACAATGAAGAAGGTACATTGATTGCGAATTCTATTTTCGGTTATAAAATGTCAAAACAGCTGTCAAACAGCAGTTTCGCTATACTTTACAGAACCAACGCCCAATCGAGATCCATTGAAGAAGCATTGCGCCGGCAGGGAATACCCTACAAAATATATGGAGGTCTTTCGTTTTACAGCCGAAAGGAGGTGAAAGATCTGCTTGCCTATTTTCGGCTTGTCATCAACCACAACGATGAAGAAGCCATGCTTCGCATCATCAATTATCCGGCACGTGGTATTGGGAAAACTACTATTGAGCGATTACAAGTAATTGCGAACGAACAAAACCGGAGTATATGGGAACTCATTGAGCAGCCAAAGGCTCTGACGGAGGAATTCAACAAAGGAGTGATTGTGAAATTAGATGATTTTGCAACCAAAATTAAGAGTTTTTCAGCCCAGATGAAAACAAAAACTGCTTTTGAACTTGCCAGGATAATCGCTACATCGGTTGCTATTGTAGCTGATCTGAAGGAGGATGACAGTCCGGAAGGTGTTCAAAGGATCGAAAATATTGAAAGTTTATTGAATGCTATCATGGAGTTTTCGGAGAGAGAACCTGAAGTGGATGAAGAAACAGGCGAAGCAATAAAAGAGAATACACTTAACGGATTCATGCAGGACGTCGCTTTGCTTACAGATGCTGATAATGACAAGGAAGAAAATGCAGATAAGGTTGTTCTGATGACGATTCATGCTGCCAAAGGACTTGAATTCCCATATGTATATATAGTAGGTGTCGAAGAAAATTTATTTCCATCGATTCAGTCACTTGGTACACGCGCCGATCTTGAAGAAGAAAGACGATTGTTTTATGTTGCGATTACCCGGGCAGAACAGAAGCTCACAATCAGTTATGCAGAAAGTCGTTTCAGATGGGGAACACCAACACTTTGTGAACCAAGCCGTTTCATTGAAGAAATTGACACTTCCTACATTGAACAACCCAGAAAAAAGATTTCATTTCAAGCAAAAAATCCTTATTCGGCCAAACCAATAACAAAGCCCGGAGCAAATATGAGGAAGCTTGAAATAGAACCAAATCAACTGGCTGAGCCATTTGAACCTTCAGAATCGGATAAACTGGAAGCTGGAATGACGGTTTTGCATCAAAAATTTGGTCAGGGAAAAATAACTGAGATTGAAGGTGCAGGTGCAAACAGAAAAGCAACGGTTGCTTTTAGCGCAGTCGGAAACAAGCAACTTATTTTGAAATTTGCCAAGCTTAGAATTATCAACGAAAACTAATTGGGCATTACAGATTCATGTAAAATGATTCTCAGACAAATAAATCTGAAATTATTCGCCCGGATTCAGAGATCAGTGACTTTTTTTTAAACTTTGTCCAATATCAGTTTTTTATTTAACTGAACTTATAACCAATGGAGTTGGATCACTATTTAATAATAATTCATTGAATCTGTGTAATTTATAGTAATTGTTGATTATCTTTGCACCTTTAAAAAGGGACTAAATTTTCAATTGAAAATAAAGCATTTGAGATTTTCCAACAATTTATTTACTTTTGCAACCTGATTATAATTTATTGCTTACCCGATGCGTTTCAGGCGTTGTTGCAGTAATACTGAAACCGAAAAGACGCACTACAAAACACCTTATATATTATGGATTACAACACAACACGCAGTTTGATGATCATTCCTGAATATGGCCGAAATGTTCAGAACATGATCGAATTATTACCTACAATTGAGGACAGATATAAACGCACCAAAGCTGCGTATTTTATTATCAATGTAATGGCACAATTGAGTGTTCAGAAAGATACTTCCGATTTCAAGCAAAAACTATGGGATCATCTGCATATCATTTCGCGTTTTACGCTTGATATTGACAGTCCTTTCCCTCCTCCATCCATTGAGAAACTGCATCGCAAGCCAAACCAGATCAGATATAGCACAAACAGAATCAGATACGGCCATTATGGTCAGCATGTTTTTAATATGATTCAGAAAGCCATTGAGTTTGAAGAAGGTGAAGAGAAAGAAGCATTGGTTAACGCTCTGGCAAACTATATGAAAAAATCGTTTCTCACATGGAACCGGGATTCAGTAAGCGACGGAACCATTGCAGCGAATCTTGAGGAACTGTCAAAAGGAAGGCTGACTATCTCGGATGAATCGAAACTGACAGCCACCAATGAAATTCTGGCCAGAAATAACATAACCGCAGCCAGTTATATCAAAAAGAAAAAATTTGTTCCTCGTCGCGATAATACAGGATTTCAAAAAAAGGGACCTCGTTTCGTAAAATAGCACGAACGACAGCGCTATGTACTTTAACTTTTTACGATGTTTCAGTCATCTATTGATTTCTGACACATTCATTATCCTGATTATTGAAACAATCTGATTTCAATATTCCCCATTTAATATTATAATTAGTTTTAATTTCGGCCAACCAAAACAGTGCAATATGGGTTCGTTTAAAATTATCGGAGGAAAAAAATTATCAGGTGAGATAACACCTCAGGGTGCCAAGAATGAGGCACTTCAGATCATCTGTGCCGCATTACTTACCCAGGATAAAGTTGAACTTTTCAATCTTCCCGACATCAATGATGTAAATAATCTGATTGAATTATTATCAGGATTAGGCGTTATTTGTGACCGTCATTCTTCATCTCATATCACACTTCAGGCTGACAATATCGAGATGGATTACCTCAAAAGCAAAGACTTTCGTAAAAAAGCGAGTAGTTTAAGAGGTAGCATAATGATACTTGGACCTCTTTTGGCCAGATTTGGATATGCTTTTTTACCACATCCTGGTGGCGATAAAATCGGAAGAAGACGATTAGACACCCATTTTATTGGTTTACAGAAACTTGGCGTTGCATTTGAAACCAATGAGGAGGATAATTTATATTCCTTTACAACAAAAGACGGTTTAAAAGGAGCCTATATGCTGTTGGATGAAGCTTCAGTGACAGGCACAGCAAATATTGTAATGGCAGCAGTTCTTGCTAAAGGAACAACCACCATTTTTAATGCCGCATGTGAACCATACATTGTCCAGCTCTGTAATATGCTCGTCCGAATGGGCGCTCAAATTGAAGGAATTGGTTCTAATCTACTGACTATTAATGGCGTTACCAGATTGCATGGCACCCGGCACACTATGCTTTCCGACATGATCGAAGTGGGTAGTTTTATCGGATTGGCAGCTATGACAGGTTCTGAAATCACAATTAAAAATGCTGGAGTAAATCAGTTAGGTTTAATTCCGGAAGTTTTCAGAAAACTTGGAATCAGAATGCAGATAATTGATGATGATATTTATATTCCGGCACAAGCGCATTATGAAGTTGAAACATTTATGGATGGAGGGATCATGACTATCGCTGATGCGCCCTGGCCGGGTTTCACTCCCGATCTGATTAGTATCGTACTGGTTGTAGCGACACAGGCAAAAGGAACTGTACTTATTCACCAGAAAATGTTTGAAAGCCGCCTGTATTTCACTGATAAACTGATCGATATGGGCGCTCAGATCATCCTTTGTGACCCTCACCGCGCTACAGTAATCGGTATGAATCATCAGCATATTCTTCGTGGAATCCGTATGAGTTCACCTGACATCAGAGCTGGTGTTGCATTGTTGATTGCAGCTTTGTCGGCAAAAGGCACAAGCATCATCGATAATATTGAACAAATTGACAGAGGTTATCAAAATATTGATTTACGACTTCAGCAACTTGGCGCCTCTATTGAGCGGATTGACTAATGGCTGTCAATTTGTCAACACAACACCTGATTGGCAAAAAATTTGATGTGCAGTATTGGATAAAATAAGAAGGATTATGCAAGAAGAAGAAAACATCTCAACTGAGAATGACAAAAATGATTTTGAAGACGTTCATTTTGAGGACGATAATCACAAAGAAACAGAAAAATCGAAAAGCGTGAAAGACAAGAAAAAAGTAAAAAAAGAATCTGTAATTGAAGAAGAATTACTTGAGTGTAAGCAAAAGGTTGAAGAAATCAATGACAAATACTTACGTCTTTTCTCAGATTTTGACAATTTCAGAAAACGTAAATCGATGGAAATTTTGGAAATCAGAAAAACGGCCGCTGAGGATCTCATTCTGAGTTTACTCACAACCGTTGACGATTTTGAAAGAGCGATCAATAACTTACCTCCAAAAGAGGAAAAAGACGCTTTTGAAGTTGGTATTATGCTCATTTACAACAAATTGATTAGTTCATTGAAACAACAAGGTCTGGAAGAAATCCAGGCGAATAACCTTCCCTTTAATACTGATTTTCATGAAGCCATCACCAATGTGC
>CAJBPB010000162.1 GCA_903957365.1 uncultured Bacteroidota bacterium | reverse complement strand
TCAGCGTTGGTGAAGCTGATCTTATTTTGTTGTGGATTCAGCAGGGCGCTTTGAATAACTAACCTATTAAATTGGACAAGAGATGAAAAAAATATTATTCGCACTTTTAATTACTGCAGCATTTTCAATGAATCTGCTGGCACAGGATACAATTTCTCCGGAAGTTAAAGTTAAAGACAAACCAATCCGTCCGCCATTTCAAAGTGGCTGGATGATTGATAACCAGACCACCTATGTTTCCAGTCCGAAAACACTCGAACTGGATATTCAGCACAAATTTGGCAAAATGGAAAACGGATTCTCCGATTTATTCGGTATTTATGCTCCGGGAGCCAACATTCGTTTAGGTTTTAGTTATACACCAATCAAAAATCTTCAGGTTGGATATGGTATTGCCAAAACAAATATGTATAACGATTTCTCAGTAAAATATACCATTTTTGAGCAAACACGTAACAATACATTCCCTGTTGCACTGGCCTTTTATGGAAATGTTGCCATCGATGGACGGAACAAGGATGTATGGTCACTGAGTTATGATGGTTCTGACAGGTTATCCTACTTCGGACAGTTAATCGCCAGTCGTAAATTTGCTGATTGGTGCGTTATTCAGGTAAACGGTAGTATGTCACATTTCAATGCAGTTGATTCATTGTATGATCATGATAAAATTTCAGTGGGTATCAGTGGAAAATTTCAGTTTTCACCTCAATCATCTATTTTGGTTTCGTATGATCAGCCTTTGAAGATCCAGAGTATCGCTGAGCATCTTGAGTTTTATAATCCATCAAAACCTAATCTGGCTGTTGCATGGGAGATTTCGACAAGCACCCATACTTTTCAGATATATGTTTCATCCGCTGATGCTTTTTTACCTCAGCAAAATGCAATGTATAACCAGAATGATTTCACAACAGGTGATTTGATGTTCGGATTTACGATTACACGGCTCTGGAGTTTTTAAATTTATCAATTAATTAATCAAAAATTAAGTAAAAAGTTACATTATGAAAACAAGAATCATTTTTCTCAGTTCATTACTATTAGTTGCTTTTGCATTCTTTGCTTTCCATACACCTCAGGATCAAAAGAAACCTGCACCATGGAAAGTGGATGCCAAATATAAAGCGATGAAAAATCCTTCGGCAGGTGATGCTGAAAGCATTAAACTTGGAAAGACCTTATACGCAAAACATTGCAAATCTTGCCATGGTAATACCGGATTGGGTGACGGACCAAAAGCCGCAAACCTTGAAGTATTTCCTGGTAATTTCTCTGATGCAAAATTTCACGCTGCCTATAATGATGGTGAGATGTATTCAATTTCGATCATAGGTCGGGATGAAATGCCAAATTTCGAAAGTAAAATTCCGGATGAAGAAGGCAGATGGGCTGTTGTAAATTATGTTCGTTCATTGAAAAAATAAATGGTTTTCTTTAATACTGCAAATTAATCTAACAATAAAGGTTTACAACACGGCGGTGTAAGAACTGCCAGCGTTGTAAACCTTTTTTACTTAAAATATTTACTGATGTTTAACAAACGTTTTTTATCTGTAGCGTTTATTCTGTCAATGTGCGGCATCTCAGGAGTCGCCGTGGCATCAGAGAATGCTGAAAAAATTCCCGCAAAATTTGAAGAGAACAAGCATTGTTTCCAATGCCATTCGCAACAATTTTATACGTTCGATAATCCGGTAACGGAAAAGAAGGAACGCAAGGCAATGAACCCGAATTTTGTTTATAATCCACAGGAATTCTATAAAGGTGTACATAAGAACTTTGCATGTACCGACTGTCATGCGCCTGAATATGAAACATTTCCGCATAATGCTGAACTTCGTCTGGAGCCTAAATACGCTTGTATCGATTGTCACGGCGGTGATCCTGAATATGAAAAATACCATTTTGAAGCTGTCGAAGAAGATTTTAATAAGAGTGTGCATGCAACCAGACATAGTGAGGATTTCACATGCTGGATGTGTCATGATCCACATTCTTACCGACCAATGACTCATGGAAATCACACAATTACCGAAATTGTAACTTACCATAATAATACGTGTAAACGTTGTCACAATAACAGTTATAATTTTCAACGCATATCAGATTCAATAAAGCCTGCGCTGGAGTCAATCCATGAGTTTCTCCCGAATTTTGAATTGCATTTTGCTTCAGTACGTTGCATCGAATGCCATACATCTGAATCAGATACAC
>CAJBPB010000161.1 GCA_903957365.1 uncultured Bacteroidota bacterium | reverse complement strand
AGTCCAAGCAGGATTCCGTTTTCGAAGCCATACATTTTTTTCTTGAAATCGATCAGTCCTGCACGGATAGAATGTGTAACCTGTTCCGGCAGCAAGTCCCACAATGGTGCGACGGATAATCCTAAAGGATAACTGCTTGAAAGGGTATGATTACGTAGTTTCCCGCTGATGAAATCTGCTATGGAACAAGCCGGTGAAGCATAATTTGTTGTGATATTGTAAAACAAAGATTCTAGTTTCTCAATTTCGTCCAGGGCTTCGGCAGGTGATGCGATTTTACCTGCCAGCACATCAGGACTGATGCCAGCGACACAGGCAGCGTTCGCGAATTTTCCATCACGCTGGTAGTGGCTCATGCCATTGACAATATTTTGGTTTGCATAGGCCGTGGCAGGCACCACCATACCGCCCGGACACATACAAAAAGAATACACCGGATGTTTACCGTCGGCTTCAGAAGTGAGCCGGTATTCTGCTGCTTTTACTCCAGGAAGCGATTTTTTGCCCCATTGTGCCAGGTTTATGAGTTCCTGCGAATGCTCCATCCGGCTTCCCAAAGCGAAATTTTTGGTTCGGAATGGAACGCTATGTCGTATAAGCATGCGATAGGTTTCAAAAGCTGAATGGCCGGGAGCAATAAAAAGTGCATCACAGTCGAAATTACCTTTGGAAGTCTTAAGTTTAATTGTTTTTTCACTCTTAAGATCAACATCTTCGAGCATGGTTTCGAAATTCATTTCACCACCAGCCTCAACGAAAAAGTTTCTCAGGTTTTTAACAATGCGTTTGAGATTGTCAGTTCCAAGGTGTGGGTGCGCGAGGTAAGCAATTTCTGAAGGTGCACCTGCTTTTATATAACTCTCAAGTATAAACTGCCTTTCGATTGAGATGTGCTTTGACCGTGAAGTGAGTTTCCCGTCGGAAAATGTTCCCGCACCACCTTCTCCGAAAGCGTAATTGTTTTTCGGATCAAATCCTGAACCTGATTCAAATCGTGTAATGGCTTTGTCGCGTTTATCAACTTCTGAACCCCGTTCTATCATCGTTGTGTCAAAACCGGCCAATTGTAAAGCATAAGCACAGAAGAAACCAGCAGGTCCATTACCTACTACAGTGATTTTCTTATTTCTCTTTATCTTATTAATTATAAGTTGTTCAGGAACAATATTATATGTTTCCTTTATTTCGTCAGAATCAATAATAATGTTTACCAGCCAATGGATATTGCCTTTGTTTCGGGCATCAAGACTTTTGTTGCTGAGGTGAAAGTTAAAGGCAGACAATTGCAGTTCCCGCTTTATTTTCAAACGAATATCTTCCTCAGAAAAATCAGTTGACAGCTTGAAAATAACTGTTTTTTGTCCCATGATTCTTTATAAATTATCATGTAAAAATAGGATATTGTCGGGATAGTATCAGATAAAAGCGGAAAGGACCGTAGAATAATAGGATAATGATCAAAATGAGATGAGAAAAATCTTAGGAGAGAATAAATACTATTTCAGTATAATCCTGATTTTACTAGCTAAGTCCCTTCACCTTTGGCAACGCCGCCACAAAATCTTTCAGATAAAAAGGTTCAAAATAGGCGACGTTTTCAAATTGTGTCTGATTGAAGGCATATTGAGCCAAACCGGCCATAAACTTCACTGATGGATTAAAATCTTTCACCACCATGGCATTTGGATGGTGAATGATGGTCTCGGTCTTGGCCGCGCCATCACCAAAAAACCAAATTCTATGGTTTGCAAGTTTTTCTTTAAAGGATTGATCGTCAACAATGATTGCTTCGGTTTCTGTTAAAACAGATTGGGATATATCGCTAATACGGCAATATACTTCCATCCTTCTCGCGTCAATCATCGGACAGAAAAGGTCATCAGGTAATATTTTTTCTTTATAATCCATGATGAAACCACTCGTCATGGCGGCTAGTGTTTCAATGGCAATTAAAGGTAAATCAGCCCCGTAACAAATTCCTTTCGCGGTAGAGACTCCGATACGCAGGCCGGTATAGGAACCAGGGCCTTTACTTACGGCAACAGCATGTAAATCTGTATAATAGAATCCGGTTTCATTCATAACTTCGGCAATGAAAACCGAAACCATTTCGGCATGTGAACGAAATTCCATGCTTTCGCGCAACGCAATAATTTCACCGTCACGGCTGATGCCAACCGAACAAGCCATGGTTGCTGTTTCGATAAGGAGAATATTTGTCATTCGTGAGCTAAAGTTAAAAAAAGTGACTAAAGTGATCTAAAGTTCGGAGTGATCTAAAGTTTAAAAAGTGCTGGTTAAGAAAATGAGATTGTGTATATAATTCGTAATTTTCTCCGGTCTTCCGACTTCCGGCTTCCAACTTTTCTTACTTCTTCTTTTCTTCAAATAGTTTACTCTTGTCCACTTTTATTACGTTATCATCTTTTTTAAGTGTCTTGGAAACAGCACTGTAAGGTCCGGTAATTACTTCTTCATTTTCTTGTAATCCTTCCAGAATCTGAATATAGGTGTTATCCTGGATACCGGTTTTTACTTCACGCATTTTAGCTTTTTCACCTTCATAAATGAAAACGTATTCCTTTAAAATTTCCTTGGATTTGTCGGATTCCGCTGCTTTAAGTTCGCCTTTATTAGAGGTAGCGCTTGTATCCTGGCGGGTGGTAACAGCCTGAATAGGTACTGACAAAACATCTTTCATTATTTTAGTCTGGATGTCAACTGTGGCAGACATGCCCGGCCGGAATGGCGAAGCGATTTTACTGCTGTCGTTGATAAGATCGGCATACGATTCTTTCAACATCATCACTTTCACTTCAAAATTTGTAACCTGGTCAACGCTTACCGCACTGGAGTTGGCCGAGGTGGCAATTTCAGTTACATATCCTTTGAACTTACGATTTAAGTAAGCATCCACCTCAATCAGACAGGTATCATTGAGTTTAACACGGGGAATATCATTTTCACTGACTTCCACTTTCACTTCCATTGCATTCAGGTTGGCAATCGTCATAATTTCGGTTCCGGCCGAAAACTGAGATGCACCGGTAACCCTTTCGCCAGCTTCAACACTTAGTTTTGAAACAGTGCCATCGTTTGGTGCGTAGATATTCGTGCGATTAAGGTTTTCACGTGATTCCTTCAATCCTGATTCAGCATTCTGAACCTGATATTGGGTAGCTTTATAGCTTTCATTGGCTGCCTCTACCTCGGCACTTGCTACCTTATATGTCGATTTGATGGCATCCCAGTCGGCGTCTGAAATAACCTTTTGCTGCCATAGCTTTTCGTTTCTGTCATAATCAAGTTTTGCTTTCGAAAACTGGGCTTCTGTTTGGGCAACGCGTGCTTTACTATTGGCCATATTGGCTTTGGCTGTATTAAGCGAAGCCTCAACCTGTTCATAAGAAGAAATATAAAAGGTAGGGTCAATTTTAGCCAGAATATCTCCTTTAAAAACATAATTTCCTTCACGGACAAATAATTGAACGACCTCTCCCGAAATGTAAGGACTGATTTTTACATCCAACGCCGGCTGAATTTTACCGTTGGCAGCCACCGTTTCAATGATACTTCTTTTAGCAGCCACCTCGGTACTTACTTCAACAACTTTCTGGTTGCGCTTTTTTGCAACTACAATTACTACTGTCAAAACGACAAGAATAGCAGGAATAAGGATATACCAAAGTTTGTTGCTCTTTTTTATTGTACTCATATTTTATTGAAATTATTCATCATGTATAAAGTCGGACAAAATTAGTTAAAACTGTGATTAACCATGTGTAAGTAATATAAATGCTTTGAAGCTGTATGAAAACCGAACAAAACAGGAAGCGAATCAGTCTTCTTTTTCTTTTCGAACAACGTATTACCTGTTCAGATTCACAGGTCAATTATTATTCAAGGCTTCTAAATCTTTTAATGTCAGTGTTTTGCCAAGATAGAAATCAAGTATCTTGTACTTGAAAATAAAATCATATTTGGCTGAAAGCAAATCAGATTCTGCTTTATTAAGCTGACTTTTTGCAACATTATAATCAATTGCATTCACCATTCCAACATTGAATTTTTGTTCGGTATAACTGAATGATTCTTCCAGACTGCTCAATGATTTTTCTCTTGCTGAGTAAGAGGAAAAGGCTGCCAAAGCATCGGCATAGGCGGTTTCAACATTTTTTCTCAAGGTATTTTTCGTGAGTTGCAGATTATAATCCGCATTCAGGAAATTCACTTTTGATCGACCGACATAGGAATTAATCTGCCAATTGTTAAAAATTGGAATGCTTAATCTGAATGCAAGTGTTGTATTCTGATTGTCGCTTAACTGGTCTGAAAATGATTTTATTTCATTGAAACCAGGATCAAGCGGATTGTTGCTTACACGTATCTGATCAGAATAACTTGTCCCTAAACCCAAAGATAAAGCAAGACTTGGACTACGGCTTCCTTTTGCAACCGACAAGGCCCTGCCTGAACTTTCGAAACTCATTTCTGCACTTTTAATTTCGGGCATCGCACCAAGAGCGGCATTATAGATATATTGAATTGGCAATATTTCAGGTTGTTCAGTCAGTGCAAGGGATGGTATATCAATTTGAAAATCAGTACCGGCTTCTATTTCAAGCAGTTGTAATAAATCAAGATAGGAAAGATTCAATTGATTCTTTGCCTGTACTAAACTAACTTCTTCATTTGCGCCTTGTGCCTGAACTTCAAGTAAACTACCCTTTGCGAGTGTGCCTGCTGCAACTAATTTGGCCGTTCTGTCAATCTGCTGACTTGTGACTGCATATTGCTGTTCGGCATTATTAACCAGTTCGCGGCTGAAAAGTATCTGAAGATAAGCGCCTGCCACTGATAATGAAACATCATTTTTAATTTTATCAGAATTGTATTTTGTCACAAGATAATCCAACCTACGCTGTTTCAGCGTGTTAATTTTCTGAAAACCACTAAATAATGTCAAATCTGAATTGAGACTAAAATAACTCTGTTGGGTTTGCTGATTCACATAATTGTAGGTAGCCATATCTACAGACCGGCCCCAACCGTATGAGTGTGAGGCACTTCCGTTAAAATTGGGTAAAAAATCCAATTTTCCTTCAAGTTGATTTATTTTGCCGGTTTCAACATCAAGATAGCTTTGTTTTATCCTTATATTATTCTCCAGTGCATGGTTAATACAATCTTCTAAAGTCCATGTCTTTTGGGCAATAATACTTCCCGAAACAACCAATAATACCAATGAAATGATTATTGCAATTTTGGTAAAACTACTTTCATTCGTGTGTGAATTCCTATTCATTTTGATTCAGTTTAAGGTAATTTATGCACTAAAAACATGCCACATATTTAAATATTTGATTATAAGTCTCATAAGTTTTTCGTCAGGTGGCAGTTTGTCGTGAAAGTGTTCGCTGTCCGACAGTAGTTGTCCGATTGTGAACAACTTATTATTGACAACTTAACAAAGGTAATCATACAATCTGTTGTTCATTTGCTAACAAACGTTAATTTTATCCGCTAAATTGTTATGCAATGCAAAACCAGAGTATATTTTTCAAATCCATATTAGTTTTGGTCACTTTGTTAATATCACGACCAGTATTTTCACAACCGCAGCCAAATTATTTATTTCAAAGTTCTTTCGTTTCCGATACGCTGGATATATTGCATTATGATATCTTTTTAAGAGATATTAATTTTGAAGAAAAATCCATTCAGGCAACAACAACTATTCAGCTTATTCCAGCCGGAGAGATAAACCGTATTACACTTGAATTGATGGAATTAACAGTTGACAGTGTTTTTGTTGAAGGAATACGGATCACTGATTTCTGGCAGGCAGATGAATTATTGCATATTCCAACGCATGCTGCATATATTCTTACCGATACGATTGAAGTCGTTGTAAGTTATGGTGGACAACCTTTTCATGAGGCCTGGGGAGGATTTCATTTTTCAGGTAATTATGCTTTCAACCTTGGTGTTGGTTTTGAAAGTAACCCACACAATCTTGGTAAATCCTGGTTTCCATGTGCTGATGATTTTCAGGACAGAGCTACCTATGATGTTTCAGTAAGGCTGCCAGATAGCCTGAAAGCTATATGTGGTGGTTTGTTGGAAACTATAGAGGATGAGGGCAATGGAAATTCAATCTGGCACTGGAACATTGCACAACCGATCCCAACTTATCTTGCCTCTGTTGCTGTGGGGGATTATGCTTTGATTACTGATTTTTTTCAGGGGCAGCAGGCGCAGATTCCCATTGCTATTTATTGCCGGCCAGGTGATTCTGCCAGAGTTGAAGGTACATTTCTGCACTTAAAAGAGATTCTTACAATCTATGAAAACCGTTTCGGACCTTATCCTTTCGATCGTGTGGGTTATGTCGGGACAGCTATTGGTGCAATGGAACATATTACAAATATTGCTTTTCCACATGGATCCATCACCGGAACACTGAGTTCGGAATGGCTGCTGGCACATGAATTATCGCATATGTGGTTCGGAAACAAAGTTACCTGTGCTGAAGAGGGTGATATGTGGCTTAATGAAGGCTGGGCGACGTATTGCCATTTGTTCTTTAAGCACGATTTGTATAACACTGGTATCTACCGTCAGGAGATGAATGATAAGCATTTTGATGTACTGAAGAATGCGCATATTACAGATGGTTCCTATTTAGCTCTGACTGGTGTTCCTACTGAATATACTTATGGTACAACGGTTTACGATAAAGGCGCAACCGTAGTGCACACACTGATGAATTATTTGGGCGAAGAAAAATTTTTCTCAGGAGTAAAAGCATATCTGAATGAGTTTGCATACAACCATGCAGGTAATGATGATATGCGTGATTTTTTAAGTGAATTTACAGGAATGAATCTTACAGGATTTTTTGAGAATTGGGTTTCTGCACCTGGAACTCCTCATTATTCAATCGATTCAATGCAGGTCAAACCTCTTGGAGATCAATTTGAATCAACCTTGTTTTTAAAACAAAAACACAAAGGAGGCGAATTTATCGGTGATGGGAATATTTTTGAAGTCACTTTCTATGGTGCCGGCTGGCAGTCATATACAGATACCGTTCATTTGGATGGCGCAACAGGTTCATCTACTAAAGTAATTGATTTTGAACCTGTTGTTGTTTTTTGTGATTATTTCGATAAAACAGCCGATGCCACCACCGATCAGGATATTGTCATTCGCGAAAACGGCGAAGTTTCTTTTCCTAAACCTGGATTCAGGTTGTATGTGGATGCAATTCAGGATTCAGCAATGTTTAGGATTACGCACCATTGGGTTGCTCCCGACAGTATGAAAGTTCCTGTCCCCGGACTTCGGTTATCTCCTTACAGATATTGGCAGGTGAATGGTATTTTTCCTGAAAACACCAGTCTGAGGGGGCGGTTTTTCTACAGCAATTCTCAGGCACTCGATGCCTCACTCATTCTATCGGAACAGGATTCTGTCGTTATTTTGTATCGGCCTGAAGCAGCAGCCGATTGGCAGATTGTACCACAATCAAGGGAAGGATTGTGGTCGATAGGTTATATTTATGTTGAAAGTTTACCTGTTGGTGAATATACGCTTGCAGTTTGGGATAAAACGCTGGTTGGATTGAATGAAAACAGTAAATCATTTAAAGAAGAAAACCTGATCATTTTCCCAAATCCGGCAGATGATCTGATCAACGTTTTCACCAAAAACAGTTCAAACTCAACCATCACAATTTGTGATTCTTCAGGTCGGATCACATTGACAATGAATCTAATTCAAAGTATAAATCAACTCGAGGTATCAGGCTGGAAAAGAGGTGTATATATGATAAACTTATACAATATGGAAGGAAATATTCTGGATAGAAAAAAAATAATTCTTCAATAGATGGAAACAATAGTACATCCTTACTGGCAACCTTTGTATGATAGTTTTGACTGCCGGCGTAATCCTGAAAAGGCAAAATGGGGGAAAGCCTATATGCGTGACCAATATGATATGTTTGGATTAACTGCTCCTGTCAGGACAGAAGTTTTTCGTCTTTTCGTAATGGAAAATGGTTTTCCTGAAATCCAGATTTTAGATAAAGTAATTAAAAACGCCTGGGAACTTCCGGTACGTGAAATGCAGTATGCAGCGATGGAATTATTATTCAGGATGCGTAAAAATACAGATTTACAAATACTTGGGTTGTATGAATGGTTAATATCGCACAAATCATGGTGGGATACGGTCGATTATATTTCGCCAAATCTGATTGGTAATTTTTTCATCAAATTTCCAGAGACGAGAGATGAAACTGTTGAGAAATGGATGAGTTCTAGTAATTTCTGGTTGCAACGAAGTTGTTTATTATTTCAGCTTAAATATAAACTGAAAACAGATTCAGTTTTGTTATTCGGTTTATGCGGGCGCTTAGCAACTGAAAAAGAGTTCTTTATCAGGAAAGCCATTGGCTGGTCATTGCGTGAATTTGCTAAAACAAATCCCGTTGCGGTGAAGGATTTTGTAAATAAAACAACACTTTCCGGTTTGAGCAGGAGAGAGGCGTTAAAGCATTTTCCAAAAGAATAATATTTTATAAAAACCGTATTGATGTTTGAATACTTTTATCTTGTTGAAATATCAAAATGTAGTTCAGTTTTTTTAAAAAAATATAAGGTCTTTTCAAATGAAGAACAATCGTTAAAGAAATGAATAATATTCAATTTGAATTTCAACCTATCCTTAAGAATGAGATTGTCAGGCTTCAACCTCTGAAAGCGGATGATTTTGAAATTTTGTACAGGATTGCTTCCGATCCTCTTTTATGGGAGCAACATCCAAATAAAGACAGATATAAACGAGATGTTTTCGAAACCTTTTTCAGAGGTGCAATCGAGTCTGGAGGGGCCTATGTCGTTTTTGATGCTTTTACAGATAAACCAATCGGAAGTTCCAGATTTTATGATTTCAATCCTGATGATAGCAGCGTGAGTATTGGCTACACTTTTGTTGTACGTGATCATTGGGGAATGACTTATAACCATGCTTTGAAATCAATCATGCTCGATCACGCCTTCCGTTTTGTTGATAAGGTAATTTTTCACATTGGTGCTGTTAATATCCGGTCACAAAAATCGATAGAACGCCTAGGTGCAAAAAAAGTGGAAGAACGTGAAATGGAGTATTTTGGTGAGGCAAAATGCCTGAACTACATTTATGAAATTGAAAAGTATGATTGGATTAAAAGAAAACCCTGATAAAATAGGACGGTTGATCCATCAAAGAAAGTAATACAACTTCTGTAATTAACTATTTTTGTATTATGCGAATAGTCTTATATACTTTGATTTTTATATTGGCTTTCGGCACCATTTCCTGCAAGGAGGAAACTGTGGATTGGGCATGGTGCACCGATTGCCAGGTGACTGATGTTTTAGGAGAATATGAAGGCAGTGGGAATCATCTGCGCTTCACCGATTCGATACATTTTATTCAAAAAAACAATGTGGATGTGACTCTGAAATTAAGCGAAAGCGGTTCTTCAGTATTAGCATCCACAAATGTAGTTAACGTGTTCTCATCTTCAATATCAGGCGTTTACGATGATGATTATTATCTGCAATTTTCTGGTAATAAACAAACATTTAATGCGACGATATGGCGAAAAGAGAACCAGATAAAACTGGTCGGAACCATTAAGAAAACTGATTCGGAAGGCGAAACATTGGAATTACTTGATTTTGAAGTATTCAGGTTGGAGTAATTGAAAAGACAGAGTGAAACAATGATTGATTATTGACTAAAAAGAAAAATGTTTCTGAAATCTCTTATTTGAATCTGCAATTACTGATCTGTTTTTTTTAACTGATCCATTGCATATGCATAAGCACCAATTGCCACAGCCGACGAAGTTCCTAAACGACTTATTCCGACTCCGATTTTTTTAATAGGATCGTACCAAACCCATACTTCGCGTGCTACTTTTGGAACTTTTACCATCATACCTGTTTTTTCAGTAAATGCAACTACACCGCGGCTATCCTGAAGATTGAATGCAGAAATTTCCAGCCTATCCACAGGTTTACCCTGTAAATCTTTAAAAGGTTGATTCAGGTAACCGACCAGTTTTTCCATAAATACCGGCCATGCTCCTGCGAGTCCGCCACCAATAACAACGAGACCGTCAATCAATGTGATGGCATTGGCCAATGCATCGGCAAGTGATTTTGCAAGTTCATCCCAGGCTTTCAATGCAGCTTCCCGGTCGCCATCCTGACGGCCCATCGCGATTTCATAAATTGAAAAAGGCTCCGGGCTGAGTGATGGATCGATTCCTGCCTCACGGGCAAATACCCGCTTTATGGCCCTGATAGAAATAGAATCTTCAGCACTTGTGTTGTCGTAAAGCAGATTACTCATCCGGTTGATTTCACCACCAGCAGAATTGTCGCCTTTTAACAAGGTACCATTCACCATGATTCCACCGCCAAAACCTGTTCCCAGTGTTACACCTATCAGATTATGGTAACGTTTTGGATTTCCTTGCTGTTCAAGCAAATGGTTCACTTCGGGCAATAATCCATCGAGTGCTTCGCCATAAGTAAATAAATCTCCGTCATTGTTAATATAAACCGGACAATGGAATATTTCCTCAAGCATGGCTTTCAGGGGAACACCTCCTTTGAAAGTGGGCAGATTCTCAAGATCGCCAATTATTCCAGCTTCGTAATCAGCCGGGCCAGGGAAACAGAAGCTTATGGCCGATGGTTCCGATCCGGCTAGTTCTTTTGTTCGTGCAAAGCCATCAATGAGTTTTTGCAACACTTCATCAAGTGTTTTGGCAGCTGCAGGTATGGTGAATGGCTGAATCACTTCAATACCATCTCTCACGGCCAGAAATTTGAATCCGGTTCCACCGGCATCCAATACAAAAACAGTTTTTGCAGTCGAATTACTCATTGTATGATCATTTTGATGGGTAAAGGTATGGAAATATCTGTTTTAACTGTGTTCCTGTCAATAATTTGTGAAAAACACTGTTGGATTATCAAATAAAGCCTGTGCCATCGGGATTATTAAAGCAGAAATGCGGTAATACAGGTTTTCAGCTCAAATATGGGTATGTCTTACAAGGTATCGGTTTATCAATGGAGTTTTCCTTACAAAAAACATACCCGCAATCAGGCAAAAACCTCCAGCAATGCTTAAGGTCATCGGAACCCCGATGGCCGAGGAAGCGCTACCTAAAATCAAACTTCCGATTGGAGTAAAACCCATAAATGAAAGGCTGTAAAGTGACAAAACCCGACCTCGTTTGTCTTCCTCAACCAAGTGTTGTAACAAGGTATTGGTGGCTGTAAACTGCGCGATCATACCGAAACCGCTAAAATAAAGCAGTAATATTGAGATGACAGATATGGTCGAAATACTGAAAAGTATCAATCCAATACCAAAAGTGATTGCGGAGAAGGCAATTATTTTGGGAAAATTAGTATAAGTTTTTCTGGAAGCAAGAAAAAATGCTCCTGTAAGTGCGCCAGCCCCTACAGCGCCAGTAAGAAATCCAAGTGTTTGCGAATCTCCATGTAAAATGTCACGTGCAAAAACCGGCAGTAATGCCTGAAAAGGTAAGCCAAAGACACTGGTAACTGTTACCAGAAGTATCATGAAAAGCGCTGGCTTGAAGTTGAATGTGTACCTGAATCCTTCTTTTAATTCGCTCATAACAGATTTATTGATGGTTCTGGGAACAAATGGTGCTACTCTCATTGCCAGAAGTGCAATTATCACGCCAATAAAACTGACGCTGTTGATCAGAAAACATATCGATTCACCAAAAGCTGCAATCAGAATTCCTCCAAGGGTCGGACCAAGAAACCTTGCTGTATTTACGAGAGTTGAGTTTAAAGCCACTGCATTTAAAAGTAGTTTTTTATCACCAATCATTTCCAGAAGAAATGCATGTCTGAATGGTGTATCAAACGCTAAAGAGATGCCGTTAAACACCACAATAATAAGTAAATAGGTGACAGTGATTGTGTTTGTGAAAGACAATATAGAAAGGATAGCAGCCAGAATCATCGACAAAACCTGTGTCATAATGAGGATACGCCGTCGGTTAATCCGGTCGGCATAAACACCTGCCAGCGGTCCAAGTATAAGCGCCGGAATCTGTCCGGCAAACCCAACCAGCCCCAAATAAAACGCTGAATCAGTCAGGCGGTAAACCATCCAGCCAATGGCAAGATTTTGAATCCAGGTTCCGAGCAAAGACACCATGCCTCCAAAAAAGAAAAGCCTGAAATTGCGGCTCTCCAGTGCCCTGAAGGTATAACCAACACTTTGCAGATAGGATCGTATATCTAAATAACGGTTCAAGTTTTTTTTGCAAAGTTGATCATTTTTTATAGATGCACTTGTTAAGGTGGGTGTATTTTTAAAACACAGGAAATCAATGGTAAAGGATTCTGACGTCATGGTATTCAGTTTTTTATTACTGAACCTGCCATTATTTGTATTGTTAATTTAATATTATTTTTCATTGATTTCTGACTGCAAATGGTTAATTTTGAGAAAAATAAAATGCATATCAGTATCGCTTTGGAAGTAACAACAGAATTCATTTATCAGTCTCCAGGCGTTCTTAAAATCGTAGAAACACAATCGTAGAAACCATGTTAAACTTAATTTTATTTGGCCCTCCCGGTGCCGGAAAAGGCACACAATCAGAATTGCTGATGCAATGCTACAATCTGAATTATATTTCGACAGGCGAAGTGTTGCGTAGTGAAATCAAAGCAGGTAGTAAACTGGGATTGAAGGCCAAAGCCATAATTGATGCCGGTGGTTTGGTTGATGACGAAATTATTGTTCAAATCATCGGGAATTTCCTGCGATCCGAAAATCGTTGTGATGGTTTCCTTTTTGATGGTTTCCCCAGAACGTATGTTCAGGCTTATATCCTTGATGGTTTGTTTACTCGGATGCAAACCGGCCTGAACCGTATTTTCATTCTTGATGTTCCTGAAGAAGAATGTGTGAAACGATTATTACAACGTGCGCAGGAACAAGGCAGAAGCGATGATAATGAACTTGTTATCAAAAAAAGATTACAGGAATATCACGAAAAAACATTGCCATTGCTCGAGTTTTATGACCAATCTGGCATATTGACACGCATCGACGGCATGGGAACGACCGAAGAGGTTTTTGCAAGAATCAACAAACAGGTAACGGATGAAATCAATCGTAAACAGGTGAATATTATCCTTTTTGGTTATCCAGGTGCTGGTCGGGCAACACAGGCAGACAAACTTGCGCACGATTTTAATCTGACCTGCATTTCGACAGGAGAATTGCTTCATGAAGAATTAAAGAGTCAATCTGCGATGACATCGCAAATAGTTCCCTATCTGAGTAAAGGATTGCTTGTTCCTGATGAAATTGTTATCAGGTTGATAGAAAAGAAATTGCAACAAAACGAAGGAACCAGCCGCGGGTATGTTTTTAAAGGCTATCCGCGCACGTTGGTGCAAGCCTATATTCTGGATGGTATTTTAAAGAAAAAGGGACATTCAATCAGTTGCGTTATCAATTTGCAGGTTCCGTTTCTTGAACTGGTGAAACGACTTGATGCACGAGGACAAACGGCTGCTAAAATGGCTTACGACGGCAGTGCCAGCACCATCGTTGCACGTTTGGAAGAGCACGAACAGCGGACAGAACCCGTGCTGGAATACTACAGAATACACAATCAGGTAATTGATGTGGACGGTAAAGGTTCTGATGCTGAGGTGTATGATCGGTTAAAAGAGCCGGTTGTGCGAACGATTCGCAATCTCAGATAATTACTGATTTATTCTTGTAAACTTAAGAAATACTGATACAAAAAAAGGGATGGTTTCAAATGAGACCATCCCTTTTTTATGTTTATAAGACTTATTAAGTGGCAAGTATGGCACTTACACCTGGTAAATCTTTGCCTTCGATATACTCAAGCATGGCGCCACCACCTGTGGAAACATAACTTACTTTGTCGGCCAGATTGTATTTATTGACTGCGGCAACTGAGTCTCCTCCGCCAACCAGCGAAAACGCGCCCAAAGCTGTTGCATCAGCAATGGCATTTGCGATGGCGATGGTTCCCTGAGCAAAATTATCGAATTCAAACACGCCCATCGGGCCATTCCACAATATTGTTTTTGAGTTTTTGATTGTGTCGGCAAATGATTTGATCGTTTCAGGTCCGATATCAAGGCCCATCCAACCGTCAGGAATTTCATTTGTCTTGTAGGTTTTCTTTGCTGCGTCATTACTGAATGAATCAGCAATTACCGTATCGATCGGAATCAAAAGGTTCACGCCGTTTTTCTTTGCTTTTGCCATGGCTTCGCGCGCTGTTTCGATCAAATCATCTTCGATTAAGGAATTACCAATTGTTCCGCCCATTGCTTTTGCGAAAGTATAGGCCATTCCTCCTCCGATAATGAGATTGTCAACCTTATCGAGTAAATTATTGATGATTTCAATTTTACCTGATACTTTGGCACCACCTAATACAGCCGTGAAAGGCTTGTCGGCATGTTTCACTACTTTTTCCAGACTCATCACTTCGTCCTGCATCAGATAACCAAACAAACTGGCACCAGGGAAGAAACGAACGATGATCGATGTGGATGCATGCGCACGGTGTGCTGTCCCAAATGCATCGTTCAGATAAACATCACCTAAAAGTGCAAGTTTCTTTGCGAAATTTTCATCTCCTTTTTCCTCTTCTTTGTAGAAACGCAAATTTTCAAGCAACAACACCTCGCCGGGCTTCAGATTCGAAGAAAGTTCAACTGCTTGTTCTCCAATGCAATCATTGGCAAACAAAACTTTTTGTCCAAGTTTCTGCTCGAGATCGGGAAGAATGTGTCGTAAAGAATATTTGTCAACCGGACCATCTTTAGGACGTCCAAGATGTGACATGAGAATTACTGAGCCGCCAGAAGCCAGAACTTTTTTTATTGTTGGCAATGCGGCTCTGATACGTGTGTCGTCAGTAATATTGAAATTACTGTCGAGTGGCACATTAAAGTCAACGCGAATCAAACAGCGTTTCCCTCTTAGATCGTAATGATCAATGTTCTTCATTTTTTGGAATTTTTAGAATGTATGTTTTATATACTGTACAATTTGTAATTTCATATTGCTGTAAACCAAGTTGTTGCGCCCCTGATTCCAAATATAACATTTAAAACGGACGTTTTTTTGTTCTATTTTGGGAATGTTCAAAGTTACTTCAATTTTTGCTTGATTGTTGTTTTCTTCAAAAAATGAATCTAATTGAAAAGAATCATAGAATTTAAATTGCTGTTCACTAATTGGATTTGATAAATCCATCACAAAATGTAAACCACCTTTACTCTTTTCTGAAAGTGTGGCATGACTCTCAAAAACTAAAAGAAATGAATCAGAAAATGGCATGGTTAAAACCGTATCAATCACTGTGAAAAAAACTTTGTCAGATTTCTGGGATAATCCTGTAACAGATTGTTTTTCATTCGAATAAATAATATTTTGATGAGGTAACCCAATCAAATCAACGAATGGTTGCTGACCGGCTAAATCGGTGAGATGATAAAAACCTGTTTTGCCATTGTTTGCAAAAGGTTTCAACCGGGAACGCAACTGAGGAAAGTTCCTCAAAACATCACACGACAAAAAACGGTTTTGAATGGCAATGAAATCAAAATCATAATGAAGTGATTTCTCAATCTCTGATTTTGAGGTATTTATTACTGTATATCCTTTCCGGTTGAGTAAAATCAATGGGATATTATAGGTGTAGGCATCTATTACAAGGACTTTTGCTTCCGCACTTATATTGCTTTCGCTACATAAGTCGGAACCACCTGTGAAATTTGCTGTGGTAATTGCTGTTCGGTCCCAACCTTTGGTCGTATAGCGTTCATTTTGCGTTTGATAAGAGCTGAATAACATCGTTAAGCCGAATAGAAGCAGTAATATATTTCCGAAGATCATTGTTTTTTTCTGTTTGAAACGGATGCTGGATAGTCCAGCCAACGCAATGAAAAAGACAGGGAGATAAAAAATATCTATGATATAATAATCATGGGCCGGAAATTGCTGAGCCATCAATACAAAATACGCAATTCCAGCTAAAAAAATAATTCCCGACACCAGTAATAGTTTTATCAAAACTTTGTCAGACAGTCCTTTACGTATAAGCTTTGTGGTGAGTAACACGATTCCAGCAAGAATAACAAGATGTTGCGTTACACTAAAATAATGAAATTTCCAGTTGGCAAGTGTAAGCAAAGTCAGTTGACTTAATTCTTTCAACGATCGTGCCGGCATCAGCTGATTAAGAAAAAGTGAACCATATACTTTACCCAGATATTGATTATAAGTATAATAAGCTGAAAATATTGAAATAAAGAATAGTATTAACAATATTTCACGGATCAGAATCTCTTTTTTTCTAAAACTAAAAATGAATTGTATTGCAGCAACAGCCAATAATGGCAAAATAAACGGCATCCGAATAAGTGCAGCAACGGTAAGTAGAATCAATGTTAAGATAAAATCACGAAAAATATTATATCTGAGATATCTACAATAATAATAAAAAGCTGCAAACGAGATTGAAATGGCTGGGATTGAAGGAATGAATCCATCAAGATAATACGTGAACACCGGACTGGAAAAAACGAAAACAGTTGAAAATAAAGCGATTGAAAAACCTGAACCATTGCTTCTCATCAGAGCGTAGAAATACAGTAATCCAACCAAACCAATGAGAAGTGTTACCAACCTGAAAACAACAGGATTTTGGTTTCCGGTGATTGTCATGATGATTGCCGCTAAATAATCAGGCAGAGGAAGATCGACACGGGTAATTCCTTTTTCTTCAGCCAATTTTTCCTGAGGTTCATATTTTGGATGAAGATTTAATGTAGCGGGGTGAAACAGATCAAGACCATTGTCAACAAAACCAAGCGAAAGTGCATAACGGTCACTTTGGGTCCAGGCATGAATATGCGAAGGAAATTGCTGAATATGATTGCTGAAAAATAAAACTGATAAAAAGAAAAGAACGGAAGCGGTGAAAAAAACTTCTTTTAAATGTATAGGATCGTGTTTGGGGTTGTTCATTCGTGTGT
>CAJBPB010000160.1 GCA_903957365.1 uncultured Bacteroidota bacterium | reverse complement strand
GCTGAGTTCCTGAGCGAACAGACAGTCTGAGATGAGCAAAAATACAGCACGTATAAAAGCCTTCATTTGGAATTGTTTTCAAAGTAAAATATTTGTTACCAAAGGAAGAATATTTATTCTTCTTTTACTAATAATTTACTCGTGAAAAGCCCTGTATGTTAGGGGATTATCCATCAAAATATCCAGAGTCATAGGAATGGATTGTCCGTTTACAAGAAAATCAATTCTTAGTTCACTTTGAGGAGGATAGGTTTCAATACATGAGTTACAGAGTATCACCGACTTTTCAATACAGTGGATATTGTTTAACCAGTCGTTGAGTAATTGCAGATTTTCAACCGGATTATCTGCCGGAAGTGTTTCCAGAAAACTGTTGATAATGGGTCCCGTTGCTTCAAAGTTCTGCTCGCTGATAAAAGCACAGAATTGTGCTTCATCAATACCTGCATCTGTATTGTGTTTGCATGAGAAAAGCGATAATACTGCAAACACCGCGATGGCTGTCATTTTTACCGGTCTGTTCATCATAGCATGAAAATAAGATTTGGGTTTAATCTACACTTTATGTTTTATTGCCTCTGCTGTATAAGATTCCCTGCAATGAGCCAGTGCTTCTGGTGTACCTTCAAAAACTATTTTACCACCGTGGATGCCACCTTCCGGACCCAGATCAATGACCCAATCTGCTGATTTAATGATCTCAGGATTATGTTCGATAATAATAAGCGAATGGCCGTTCTCGATCAAAGCCTGAAATGATTGTAATAATTTATGGATATCATGAAAATGAAGTCCGGTTGTTGGTTCGTCAAAGATGAAAAGGGTAGGGGCTTCGTTGGCTCCTTTGGTAAGGAAGAAAGCGAGTTTAATGCGTTGCGCCTCACCGCCACTGAGTGTGCTTGATGATTGTCCGAGACGCAGATATCCCAATCCAACCTCTTTGAGTGGGGTGAGTTTGGTGATAATCTTCTGTATGAGACTGGATCGTTTAATGTGCTGTTCAAAGAAAACACAGGCATCGTCGATCGTCATGTCGAGAATGTCAGCAATATTGGCATTCTCAAATTTCACATCCAGCACTTCCTCTTTGAACCGTTTACCGTGACAGACATCACATTCGAGAAAAACATCGGCCATAAACTGCATTTCAATTTTAACAGTTCCTTCGCCTTCGCATGCATCGCAGCGGCCACCAGGTACATTGAACGAGAAAAAGCCAGGTTTGTAAAGTCGTTTCTGTGCAAGTTTCTGCTCTGCAAAAAGGAGGCGTATTTCGTCGAAAGCCTTCACGTAGGTTGCGGGATTCGACCTTGAGGAGCGTCCTATTGGATTCTGATCGATCAGTTCGATGCTTTTAACCTGTTTCAAATCTCCTTTTAATTCACCGAATCTGCCGGTTTTATCGGCACTTCCGCCAAGATACTTGCGGAAAGCTGGAAATAATATTCCCCTGATCAGCGAAGACTTGCCCGATCCGCTCACACCTGTTACAACAGTCATGATGTTTAAAGGTAGTTTAACATCAATAAACTGAAGATTGTTTTCACTGGCGCCTGTGATCTCAATAAAATTTCGCCATACCCTGCGGTGTTCGGGCAGAGCGATGTTTTGCTTTCCTGATAAATACTGGCCTGTCAGACTGGCTTCATCTTTGAGAATCTCATCAAAAGTTCCCTGAAAAACCAGTTCACCACCCTGGCTTCCAGCCAAAGGTCCGATATCAATCACCTGATCGGCAGCTTTGATGATGTCTTCATCATGCTCCACAACAATCACAGTATTGCCGATATCGCGAAGTCGTTTCAAAATCTGAATCAGCCGCATTGTATCACGAGAATGCAATCCAATGCTGGGTTCATCAAGTATATAGGTTGAACCTACCAGGCTGCTGCCCAGCGAGGTTGCCAGATTGATCCTTTGTGATTCTCCACCGGATAATGAATTTGATAAACGGTTCAGGGTAAGATAACCCAAGCCGACATCGGTAAGAAACTTCAGGCGGTTGGTAATCTCGATCAGCAAACGCGAAGAAATTTCACGGTCTGATTTAGATAAGTCAATAGTCTGGAAGAAAATCAAAGCTTCATCAATGGGCATCAATACGATATCTGAAATACTTTTGCCAGCAATTTTCACATAGCCGGCATCTTTGCGAAGACGGGTGCCTTCACAATCCGGACAAACTGTTTTGCCCCGGTAGCGCGATAGCATCACCCTGTACTGGATTTTATAACTTTGTTCTTCAATTTCAACAAAGAAATCATTCAGACCATTGAAATACTTGTTGCCGGTCCAAAGAAGTTTCTGCTGCTCTCTGGTAAGCGAATAATAGGGTTTATGAATAGGGAAATCGAAAAGGGCGGCTTTACTGACCAGCATATCGCGCCAGGCGCCCATCTTTTCTCCTTTCCAGCAGGCAATGGCATTTTCGTAAATAGAAAGGCCTTTGTTCGGAATTACCAGATCTTCATCAATGCCAATCACAGTGCCAAAACCTTCACAGGTTTTACAAGCACCGAATGGATTGTTGAAAGCGAACATATTTACCGATGGTTCTTCAAATGTGATCCCATCTGCTTCAAATTTGCTTGAGAAAATACGTTCATTAAACACTTGTTCTGTTTCCTGAAAAATTGAACAGGAGCCTTTCCCTTCATAAAAAGCGGTCTGTACAGAATCGGAAAGCCTTGCAACCATATCTTCATCCTTTTCCTGCAACCTGATGCGGTCGATGAGAATAAAGGGCTGGTCCTTGGTTTTGATAGAATTTGAAACCATCAGGTCTTCGATTCGAAGCACAGAATGATTCAGCAGAAGTCGTGTGAATCCTTGCTGCAGCATCACCGTAAGCTGTTCATTGATAGTACGGTTCGCAATCCTTTGAAAAGGCGAACCTATATAAACATTGGTGTCTTTGGGTAGTGAAAATATAAAATCGACTACATCGGTAACCCTGTGGCGTTTTACAACTGAATCAGAAACTGGCGAATAAGTTATCCCGATGCGGGCGTAAAGTAATTTTATGTATTCATAAATTTCAGTAGATGTCCCAACCGTCGAGCGCGGATTTCGTGAATTAACTTTTTGCTCGATGGCAATAGCTGGTGACAAACCTGCAATCATATCTACATCTGGTTTATGCATCCTGCCAAGAAATTGCCGGGCATAAGAACTCAGACTTTCTACATAACGACGCTGTCCTTCAGCATACAAGGTGTCGAAAGCGAGCGATGACTTGCCCGAACCTGATAATCCGGTAAGTACAACGAGTTTGTTGCGCGGAATTGATAAACTGATGTTTTTCAGGTTATTAACCCTTGCACCCTTGATAATTATGTGTGAATATTGTGATTGCTTCGTCATTAATTTTTTTGATTCTGAAAAAATATTTTACAAAATTATCAATTTAACTTGCTATTTCTATTTATCTGACTACATTTGCTTCACAATTCAATAAATAAACCACGAAACAAAGCCTAATAAGGAGATAATTATCGAAGTAACTTTTACCCTTTAATTTCTAATTTTTAAAAAAGGGAGGCTCAATGGACGCTCTGATAAAAAGCGACAAGGAGCTGGTTGAAAGTTATCTTTTAGGTAATCATTCCAGTTTCGAACAGTTGGTTAATCGTCATCAATCACGCGTGTTTTCTTACATTCTGATGCTTGTCAAAGACAGACAGCTTGCAGATGATATTTTTCAGGACACCTTCATTAAAATTATACGTACAATAAAAAATGGTGCGTATAATGAGGAAGGAAAGTTCATTCAATGGGCAATGCGTATCGCGCACAATCTTATCATCGATCATTTCCGTAAATCAAAACGAATTCCCTACTCAGACAAAAGCAGTGACGATTTGGCTTTGACAAATAATCTCAATTATGCGGATGATTCTATCGAGTTTCAAATCGTAAAAGATCAGATTCACAATGATTTGAGAAAACTTGTTGAGCATCTTCCTGATGAGCAACGTGAAGTTCTTTATTTGCGTATGTACGAGGAAATCAGTTTCAAGGAAATTGCCGATATGACAAATGTCAGCATCAACACTGCCCTGGGTCGCATGCGTTATGCGCTTATCAACATGCGTAAAATGGTGAAAGAGAAAAATGTAAGTATAACCTACTAAACAATAAGTTGTTGAATTGCCACAGATTCGCACTGTGTTTTTAAAAGTTTTGTTTGCAGATAATTACAGACAGAATATTTACAGACAGTGAATTTGTGGCTTTTTTCATTGATGAACACACAATTTTTTATTTGATGTAATAATCAGGAGTTTATTTGCGTTATTGCTGAAGTTAATCACTAAAAAATTGCGTATGAAGAAAAGCTCTACGATGTATGTTTCACAAAGGTTAAACCACGAATACCAAAGCAGTTTTCTGCGCTCCATCGCTCACTCACTCGACAATATTTACAAAAATGAGATGCCTGGCGAATTGGCCCGCAAATCAATTCTGCAATTCGCCGGAGCATTGGAGATAGTTCCCACAAGCGGAACTGGTAAAATCGACACCTTTGCAAACTAAAATTACGTTCTGAAAGCCCTCGCTGTTTAAATGAACCGTGGGGGCTTTTTTTAATTATGAAAAAAGAAAAACTACAAACAGATCCCCGGATTGTCAGGTTTCAAACTTTGATTGATTGGTTTTCAGTAAATATGCCGGTCGCCGAAACGGAGTTGGAATATGATTCTCCATATCAATTGCTTGTTGCTGTCATTCTATCAGCCCAATGCACCGACAAAAGGGTGAATTTAATTACTCCAGGTTTCTTTGAAGAGTTTCCAACCGCATCTGTTTTGTCTGAAGCAACTGTTGAAGCGATATTTGATAAGATTAAATCTTGTTCCTATCCGAACAACAAAGCGAAAAATTTGTCAGGAATGGCAAAAAAACTAGTGAAGGATTTTAATGAGATCGTACCTGAAAGTATTGAGGAACTTGAATCATTGCCTGGTGTCGGGCGAAAGACTGCCAATGTGATTGCTTCGGTTGTTTTTAATAAACCTGCCATGGCCGTTGATACACATGTTTTCAGGGTTTCTGAACGGATCGGTTTGACATTGAATGCGAAAAATCCCCTGGATTCAGAAAAGCAACTTGTGAAGTATATTCCTGATGAACTGATTCCCAAAGCCCATCACTGGCTTATTTTGCATGGCCGTTATGTGTGCAAAGCCCGAAAACCATTATGCAATGATTGTGGAATAACCAATATCTGTGAATATTACCGTCATAATAATATCTGAACGAAGTGAATTAAATTTCGTTACCTTTGATAATTATTCCATTTGCCAGAAGAAAATACTCGATAACCAACTTTCTTATAAGGGAATTAAGTCTATTTTTGTAAAAATCCAAAAAACGAAGTAATGATAGAGAACGGTCAAAAAGCCCCTGATTTTACAGCTCATGATCAGCATGGTAACAGTGTAAGCCTGAGCGACTTTAATGGAAAAAAACTGGTTATTTATTTTTATCCTAAAGACGATACTCCTGGCTGCACAAAGGAAGCCTGCAATCTGAGAGACAATTACAATCAGCTTTTAAATGAAGGTTATGCAGTCATTGGAGTGAGTCCGGATTCAGCAGCTTCTCATATGAAGTTTGTTGAAAAGTATAACCTTCCATTCCAGCTTTTATCTGATACCGATTTGAAAATCACCAAGGATTATGGAGCATGGGGTGAGAAAAATATGTATGGAAAAAAATATGAGGGATTACTTCGCACGACTTTTGTTATTGATGAGTCCGGAGTGGTTCAAACAGTAATCAAAAAAGTCAAAACCGATGATCATGCGACTCAGATTCTTTTAAAGTAGCAATTTGGTTCAATGAATGTTTAAAAATAATGCAGTATTTTAAACTTACAGAAATTTCTGTCTTCTGAATTCAAACCAATTAGAATTAATAAGTGTAATTAATAAAGACAAGTAATATGACTACAGACAAAGCAAAAGAAAGCGCTGATAAATTGCGTTTAGAGAAACTGAAAGCCCTCGAAGCAACCTTGGGTAATATTGAAAAAGCTTATGGAAAAGGCAGTATCATGAAATTAGGTGATAATGCGATCGAAAAAATCGAATGTATTTCAACCGGTTCCATTGGCCTTGATCAGGCTTTGGGTGTTGGTGGATTGCCAAAAGGCAGGGTAACTGAGATTTATGGCCCTGAGAGTTCAGGTAAAACAACACTTGCATTGCATGTGATTGCAGAAGCCCAGAAAGCTGGAGGTATTGCCGCATTTATTGATGCTGAGCATGCTTTTGATCGTTTTTATGCTCAGAAACTGGGTGTTGATATTGAAAATCTTTTGATCTCTCAACCTGATAACGGTGAGCAGGCGCTTGAGATTACCGAAAACCTTATCCGGTCAGGTGCAATCGATGTAATTGTAATTGACTCAGTCGCTGCACTCACTCCAAAAAGTGAAATTGAAGGCGAAATGGGCGATTCAAAAATGGGATTGCAAGCCCGGTTAATGTCGCAGGCACTGCGTAAATTAACCGGAACTATCAGTAAAACTGGCGCTGTTTGTATATTTATCAACCAGCTACGCGATAAAATAGGCGTTATGTTTGGTAATCCTGAAACAACAACAGGCGGTAATGCTTTGAAATTCTATAGTTCTGTACGTTTGGATATCCGCAAGGTAAGCCAGATTAAAGATGGTGAGAATATTACGGGTAACCGTGTGAAAGTGAAGGTAGTGAAAAATAAAGTTGCCCCACCATTTAAGAAAGCTGAATTTGATATTGTCTATGGTGAAGGAATTTCCCGCACCGGCGAAATCATTGATTTGGGCGTTGAGTTAAATATTATTAAGAAAAGCGGTTCATGGTTCAGCTATGGCGAAACCAGACTTGGACAAGGTCGTGATGGTGTTTGCAATATCATTAGCCAGAATCCTGATCTTATGGATGAACTTGAAGCTAAAATCCGAGAGGCATTAGCAAAATTGAACTAATTCGAAAAAAGGAGATTGGTAGCGCTTTTACTACTGATCTCCTTTTACAATTATTAATAAGATTTATTTCTATTCACTTATAAACTGATGTGGAAATTTCCTGTTTTTTTTATCCTGTTTATTTCATTATTAACCTCTTGCAACCAGTTTGGCAAGTCTGCAAAGGATAACAGTGTAATTGTATCACCTATACAGGCGTTGAATGACTCTATAGTTAACGACAGTTTAAATGTGCAATTGCTCAACCGAAGAGCACAGTATTTTATCCGTGAGAAACAATTAAACAATGCTTTGCTTGATATCAATAAAGCGTTGAAAATTGATTCCAAAGAACCGGATTTGTTTTTGTCGTTGGCAGAGATTTATTTTCAGTTAGGGAAAAATGAAAATTGTACCAGTGCTTTATTAAAAGTGCTTGAACTTAATCCAGATGAAACAGATGCGTATAATAAATTATCTCAGCTGAATTTACTGAACCAGCGATTTGATATCGCTTTGGGTTATAATGATAAATCGTTGGCCATTGATAAGTTTAACGCCAAGACTTTGTATGTTAGGGGTATGGTTTTTCTTGCTAAAGAAGATACCTTGTCAGCCATGCGTAATTTTTTACTGGCCCGTGACATTAAAAATGATTTTTATGAGGCATTAATTCAGATAGGTGCAATTTACAACAAGCAACATAACCCTCTGGCCGGTGATTATCTGAAGGAAACCGTGCGTCTTTTCCCTGAATCTGCTCAGTCTCGATATGAATTAGCACTTTATTTGCAGGAAAACGGAAATCCAAATGCTGCGATGGCACAATATGATACAATGTTAATCATGTTTCCATCCAATAAGTATGTGTTTTTTAATATTGGCTATCTGTATCTGGTTTTTGACCAGAGATTCGATAGTGCTTTGTTCTACTTCGATCGTTCACTGTCAATTGATCCTCAATATGTGGATGCCTTGTATAATAAAGGAAGAACTCTGGAAGAAATGGGTAAATTAAATGCAGCCAGAGATATTTATCAGGATGTTTTAAAGTATAGAACGAATTATGATCTGGCAATAGAAGCCTTAAATCGTCTTGACCGGAAGAAATAATGATTTAGATAAAGTCAGGACGGAGGACCTTCAGATCCTCAACCAAATCTGATCCGGCAATTTGTAACTCAGCGAAGATACGATGCAGGTCGTTAGCGTCTTTTTCAGAACCTTTGATTTCCAGTTCTCTTGCCAGATGTAATGGTCTGGCGGCAACAAAATTGGCAATTACTCCTTTAATACTGTGAGCATCAAACTTCAAAGCATTGAAATCAAGTTTTTCAATGTCGTTTTTAATTGCGTTCATCCGATCTGGATATTCATTTATAAAAATGTCGATGATTTCAACTACAATTTCTTTATCGAAATAGTGAAAAGTGTCGAGAAATGAGGTACGGTCAATGACTTTCATATAATGGCTAATGATAAATGCTTTTTCGAAAACAAATGTAGTAAATAAATATCTGAACGAATTTAAAATTTAGTTTCTCAGAAACCCATCAAGCTGCCAATCTGGAAAACAGCAAATGAGACAAGATAGGCCATAAAGGTTGTGTAAACAGCTGTAAATAAGGGCCACCTCCATTGACCTGACTCTTTGCGAATGGCTGCAAAAACCGCAATACAAGGAAAATAAATCAGTATAAATATCATAAATGAGAGTGCTACCAAAGGAGTAATTACTGCTTTTCCTGTTTTTTCACCAGATGTATATCGTTGTTCCCTAAGTTTTACAGCAAGTTTTTCCGGTTTTCCATTATCTAAATCTGATTCATACAAAACACCCATGGTTGAAATTACAATTTCTTTGGCTGCTGCTCCAGCCAAAAGACTCACACCCATTCTCCAATCAAAACCTAGAGGCCGGATAACCGGTTCTATAAATAAACCAATTCTGCCGATGATAGAATTTTCATTTTTAAGCCGAAGCCTTTCATGCTCAAGATTCATGATCTCATCATTCTGCATTAACACTAATTGTTGATATGTTAAATCAGATTGCGTTGATTCCTTTTGCGTTGTATAGTTTGCTTCAACCAAAGCCACCTTCGTATCTATTTGTTTGTCAATGTTTTTTCCCAAAGGAAAATATCCCAGTGCCCAGATAATCAGAGACGCAAACAGGATAATTGTGCCCATTTTTTTTAGATATTGAACACCTTTAAACCATGTTTGTTTGAAGATTGCTTTTGTAGTTGGGACCCGGTAGGGTGGGAGTTCCATAACAAACGGGAGTTCCTGTTTCTGAAAAAGTATTTTTTTGAAAAACCAGGCAAGAAATGCTGCGAATATTATACCGAGTAAATAGATCCCAAAAAGTAATGTGCCCTGATACGCTGGAAAAAACGCGCTGATAATCAGAATATATACAGGATATCGCGCGCTGCACGACATGAATGGAATGATCATCATTGTGACCAGACGATCACTTTTATTTTCAATTGTTCGGGTTGCCATAATGGCTGGTACATTGCATCCAAATCCCATCAGCAACGGAATAAACGACCTGCCATGGAGCCCGATCCGATGCATGAGCTTGTCAACAATAAAGGCAACACGCGCCATATATCCCGATGTTTCGAGTAAACTTAAAAAGAAAAACAGAATCAGAATATTAGGAAGAAATACAATTACTCCACCTACACCACCGATGACTCCATCAACAATCAAATCACGTAATATTGTGTCAGACATTGTATTATAGAAAAACTGGCCTAAAAAATCCATGAAATCCTGAATCCACTGCATCGGATAGGAACCAAGAACAAATGTTGCTTCAAAAATTCCCCACATTATGATAAGAAAAACAGGATAACTGAGGAATTTATTCGTTAAAATATTATCTATTCTCCGACTCTTAGTTTTTGTACTACGTAACGTTTGTTTGAAAGTTTCCTTTAAAGCGCCTTCGATGAAACCATATTTGGAATCAGTGATGACTGTTTCAGTTTCCTCTTTGTAAACTGATTCAATGCGTTTTGAATGATTTTTTGCTGATAGTAGAATTTCTTCAGCATTTAGACAAAGTCTGGTACGATTGATTTCCTCCTCATCCGATTCCAGTAATTTTATCGCAAGATATCTGGGAGAAACAACATTCGTAACAAGTTGATTTTCTGTAGTATTAATAAGCTTTTGAATTTCCTTGATTGATTTCTCAATCTCAAATCCATAATTGATATGAATATGTCGGATATCTGGATCATTGTCTTCATACACTTTGATGATTCTGCGGAATAATTCCTCTATTCCATTCCCTTTCGATCCGATAGTTGGAATCATCGGAATACCCATCATTTTTGAAAGACTTTGATAATCAAAGGTATTGCCTGATTTTTGTAACTCATCAAACATATTCAATGCGATAACCACCTTAATATCCATATCAACAAGCTGAGTGGTCAGATAGAGATTTCTTTCCAGATTAGAAGCATCCACTACATTCAAAACGATATCAGGAATCTCATTGAAAATATGATTTCTTACATAAAGTTCTTCAGGTGAATAACTGGAAATGCTATAAGTGCCTGGTAAATCGGTCAAATGAAAAGTGTAACCGTCTAGTTTGAAAGTCGCCATTTTGGCATCAACAGTCACACCAGCATAATTTGCAACCCTTTCGCGTGAATTTGATGCAAAATTGAAAAGTGTGGTTTTTCCGGAATTTGGATTGCCGATGAGTGCAACTGAAATCTCTTTTGATCTTATGGACGGAACCAGTTTCAATGATTGTTCCAGTTCGAGTACACCATTAAATTTTGTATCATGAAGAATTGTAAGATCATTAACAGTCAGCACTTCAATGAGTTGGGCTTCACTTTTCCGAAGTGACACTGCATAACCCAGAATGTTATATTCAATTGGGTCGCGGAGAGGGGCATGTTTTACAACAATTACTTGTTTACCAACAATAAAACCCATTTCGATGATACGCTTTCGAAATGCTCCCCTTCCTTTCACTTTGGTTATTATACCCTTTTCACCCTCTTTTAAATCAGCCAGCGTCATAAAGCTCTATTTCAGTAATGCAAAGTAACTTTGTTTAATAATCACAATTGATACCCATATTTAGGTAAATTGGATTTATCTAAAAGAAATGTTTAATCATTGAAATCGAATAAGTTATCATCAACAATAGGTTCATTTACTGATTTACTGCTTAGTTTGTGAATAATGGGTAATATTAAAATTAGTTTTTTACCCCAATTAATTTCAAAAAGTTGTTTGATATCATGGACAGCATTCTCACGCGCTGAAAGCCTGGTTTTCTTGAAAAGCGTAACAAAATCTTTCATATCCTGGTACACATCCGTCACACATTCGGAGATACTTGCTTTTATGGGTTCGTCTGTTTGTGAATTATCCTCTAATATCCAGAATTCATCTTCTTTTCCAAACTTCTCTCTTAATGTAAGAAATACCGTTTCCCATTGCTCTTCTGTTACAAATCGTTCTGACATTTCCGTGTCTTCAGGTTGTATTACCGGAATTAATGTTCCCCGTAAATACAAAAGTGGTGCAAAGCTTTGTAATGATTTCACCAGTTCAACTTTGTTCTGAGATGAACAATTCTCTACCAAATTGCAAAACTCAGTTGCAATCGTAACCAATTCCAATATGCTTCTCGAGAGTGTCGGGTCATTTTCAGACATTGTGATTTGTTTTTGAATGAATAATTAGAAAGTAAAAAAGAGCATATTATGAAAAATATGCTCTTTTATTGATTCAAATATTTAGTTATTAAATACTTAGTGACTGCAATATTACTTCAACCTGATCTTCCAGTTCTTTGTCTACTTTATAAAAGTCTTCGGGTGTTGGAAGTACTCCTTTTACGCCGAAATAGAATTTAATTTTAGGCTCGGTTCCCGAAGGACGAACACTGATTTTACTTCCATTTTCAGTGATAAATTGTAAAACATCTGATTTCGGCAGATTGATTTTTTCTACTTTACCATCCAAAATCGATTTGCAGGTACTTGAAAGATAGTCTTTCACTATTACCAATCTTGAACCTGCAATATTCAATGGTGGATTTGAACGGAAACGCTCCATCATGGCTTTGATTTCTTCTGCTCCGGCTTTTCCTTTTTTTGTAACAGAAAGAAGTTTCTCTTTATAAAAACCGAATTCAACATAAATATCTTTTAGCAGATCGAACATGCTTTTACCTTGATCTGCAGCCCAAACCGCAGTTTCTGCAAGCATAACACAGGAAATGATGGCGTCTTTATCTCGGACAAAATCGCCGACCAGATAACCATAACTTTCTTCACCACCACCGATAAATGTTTTTTTGCCCTCATTTTGAAGAATGATATCGGCGATATATTTGAATCCTGTAAGCACATCAAACTTCTCTACTTTGTATTTGTTGGCCATATCGAATAAAATCTCCGAAGTAACGATGGTTTTTACGATAAATTCATTTCCGGTTAGCTTACCATTTTCGCTCCATTTACGCAATAAATAATACATAAGCAACGTAGCAGCCTGATTTCCATTGAGTAAAATAAACTCTCCTTCATCATTTTTTACCGCGATACCAACTCTGTCTGCATCAGGATCAGTTGCCATAACCAGATCGGCATTTACTTCACGTGCACGTTCGATAGCCATGCTGAGTGCAGCCGGTTCTTCCGGGTTAGGTGATTTTACAGTTGGGAAATTACCATCATTGATGTTTTGAGCATCAACACCATACACTGATTCAAAACCGAAGGATTTTAAAGCTGCTGGAACAAGTTTTACACCGGTTCCATGTATGGGTGTATAAACAATCTTAAAGTTTTTATTCCGTTTGATTACTTCAGGTGAAAGACTTAAGTTTTTAATTTTTTCTAAATAAATTTTATCGAATTCTTCACCCAATACTGTGATTAGCTCTGGTTTTGCATTAAAATTTACTTTTGAAGGATCAGTGATTTTACCAACTTCGATGATTACATTATTATCGTGTGGTAAAATTAACTGTCCGCCATCTTCCCAATATGCTTTATAACCGTTGTATTCTTTTGGGTTGTGAGAAGCTGTAATGACAACACCACTCTGACATCCAAAATGTCGGATGGCAAAAGAAAGCTCGGGTGTCGGGCGTAAACTTTCGAAAACATAAACATGTATACCATTGGCTGATAATACGTTGGCGGTAATTTCAGAAAAATAAGCGCTGTTATTGCGACAATCGTATGCAATGGCCATACTAAGTTTTTCCTTGCCTTTAAACATCATCTTTACATAATTGGCTAAACCCTGGGTTGCCATTGCTACCGTATATTTATTCATGCGGTTTGTTCCAACACCCATAATACCACGCAATCCACCTGTCCCAAATTCAAGTTCACGATAAAAACTCTCGGTAAGTTCCTGAGGATCATTATCAATTAAATATTTAACCTGATGAATAGTTTCTGCATCGTAGGGTTCTGACAACCACTCATTTGCTTTTTTTAAAACTTGTGGGTCTAAATTACTTTCCATAACTTAAGTTCTTTTAGGATTGATTATTTTTTTAAAACCGTCTATTAACCTGGATTGATGAATATCGAGAATGATACCCATCGGGTAACCAGAAAACGTAAGAGCGGTTTGCATTCGTATCTGATGATTTGTTAAATTGTTCGGAAGAGTAACAATCTCAATCAAAACTTCTTCCTCTATTGATAAATCTACACAAACCTGATCTTCAATTTTTAATCCTTTATACATAATTCCAAATGATGGATTATTTCTGAACCGAATCGTTCTGAGCCGAAGTTCATGCAAAAGGCAATTTTTATATACGGATGAAAGTACGCCCGGACCAGTAAACTCATGTACTTCACGTGCAGCATCGTATATTTGTGTAACCAGGTTACTTCTCTTGATTTTGTCCATGGATTTCCTCCAAACACTTTTTTAAACTATCGCGCCAAAAGGGAATTTCTGCTTTTAAATCGTTTTTATATTTCGTTTTGTTTAAGACACTGTAAAAAGGTCTTTTTGTTTTCACCGGATAATCCTTCGATTCGATCGGCACCACTTTGCAGGGAATATTTTCAAGTTCCATGATAGCATACGCAAAATCAAACCAACTTATAACACCTTCATTGCTAAAATGATATGTTTCCTTAATTTTTGATCCGGAATAATGCAGTCCGATTTTTACAATGGCTTCTGCAAGATCATACGCCCAGGTTGGTGTACCTACCTGATCTGAAACTACGCTTATTTCTGGTCTGGCTGAACCAACGCGAAT
>CAJBPB010000159.1 GCA_903957365.1 uncultured Bacteroidota bacterium | reverse complement strand
CTATCATTTTAGCACATTTTTATCAGGTTCCTGAAATACAGGATATTGCGGATTTTGTTGGGGATAGTCTGGCATTGGCACAACAGGCAGCCAACACTTCAGCTGACATGATAGTTTTTGCAGGGGTCCATTTTATGGCTGAGACAGCAAAAATACTCAATCCGGATAAGTTGGTTGTATTACCTGATATGGAAGCGGGTTGTTCACTTGCTGATAGTTGTCCGGCTGATAAATTTGAAGATTTCTTAAAGAAATATCCGGATCACACGGTCATTTCTTATATCAATTGTTCGGCTGACATCAAAACGTTGTCTGATCTGATATGCACTTCAGGTAATGCCATTCAATTGGTTGAATCGTTTCCTAAAAATGAAAAGATTGTTTTTGCTCCCGATAAAAATCTGGGTGGATATATCAACCGGGTCACCGGCCGTGATATGGTTTTGTGGGATGGAACCTGTGAAGTACATGATATTCTTTCGGTTGAATCTATTATTCATATGAAAAAGCAACATCCGGATGCCAAACTTATAGCACATCCTGAATGCAAGGCACAAGTACTTGAACTAGCTGATTTTATAGGATCAACTACCGCTTTATTGCAATTTACTTCCAGAGACGTATCTAATAAATATATTGTTGCGACCGAAACCGGAATTCTTCACAAAATGAAAATGAATTCGCCTGATAAAACATTTCTGGTGGTTCCGAGCGATGAAACATGCAGTTGTAATGATTGTCCTTATATGAAATTGAATACACTTGAAAAATTATATGCTGCCATGTTAACAGGGAAACCTGAAATAATTTTACCTGTTGACATTATGCAGAAAGCCAGAAAACCTATTGACAGAATGTTGGAATTGTCGTTAAAACTTGGACTAATAAAGTAATACAATGAAACTACTTAAAATACTATTAATAAACATATTATTACTATCTGCCTGTTCACCTAAGACTATCTATTTTACACAAAATACACGTACTAAAATTGAAAGTAATAAAATCGACCTGAAGGATATTCAATACTATAATTCCCATGAAATTATACTTCAGCGAAATCTTAGTTATGAAGAAACGAAAGTTGCTTCTGGTAAAATTAGCATTGAAAATGGTGAGTTTGTTGAAATAATAACATTAAAAAAGAAGACACCCGGCGTTTGTGAATCTTATACATCAAATTCGTTGGATGTTTCTTTCGAAAAGGGCGAAAACAGAAAACTTCGTTTCATTATGAATCCTGAGAAAAATTACCAGGTTTCGGCAATCGAATGGAAAAATAAATTTGGTAAGGTTTCGTATGATACACTTACATATTATATTAAGCCTGGTGGAGAAAAAGCACTGTTGAAGGTTAAAAAAGACAATGTTTTTATTTATGACAAGAAAGAGCGTGTGATTGAAGGTAGGACAGTTACATCGAATTCAACACAAAAGAAAAAGGATTAAAGTATGCGGATAATCATTGTCTGTTTTATTTCTTTACTTTTCTTTATTTCATTATCTGCACAAAATCAGTCAGATAAGCAATTATCAACTTTTACTTTTCCGAATGGAAATAAATCAAGCGAGGGTTTTCTGGTGAATGGAAAACCTGATGGTTATTGGAAAACCTATTATGAAAATGGGAATCTGAAATCAGAAGGAAACCGGAAAAATTTTGAACTTGACAGTATCTGGAAATTTTATGAAGAAACCGGAAAACTGAAACTCGAAATCAATTACAAAAACGGAAGAAAAAATGGTGACAGGGTAAGTTATTTGCCTGACGAAACCATACGTGAAAATTTTGTAGATGACATAAAATCTGGTATTACAAATCATTACACTATTTCTGGAAAGCTGATCAAATCCATTCCATTTGAAAAAGGACTGGAAGAAGGCATAGCAAAGGAATTTGATACGATTGGAAATATCATCGAATTAATGACTTACAAAAAGGGATTTATCACCGGGCGTGAAAAAATTAACCGGTACGATCCTGAAAATAAACAACACGGAGTTTGGAAATGGTTTTATGCCGATG
>CAJBPB010000158.1 GCA_903957365.1 uncultured Bacteroidota bacterium | reverse complement strand
TATTATCATGAAAAATCAAATGAAAAAACTCGCAGTCCTGATCGTTGGGCTGGTAACCGTTTTCAGTTTTATCCAATGCACCAAGGCAGAAGATACAACACCTACCACAACCGAAACAGCCAAATCGACGGCCGTTGTGCTGATTGATCAAATTGCTGAATCTGAAAATTCAACAGAAAGTATGGATGATATTATTGCCTGTGTTTATACTTGTGTAAACGGAATGCCGGTCGAAGAACTATCAGAAGCAGAAGTAAATACATTGAATTTCATGCGTGAAGAGGAATTTATGGCCCATGATATTTATGTAAACCTCTTCGCCGCTTACAATCTGCCTGTTTTCAATAATATTTCAAACTCAGAAACAATCCACACCACTGCCATCAAGGCTTTAATGGAAAAATATGGCCTTGCAGATCCTGCCGCTGATCATCAGACTGGTGTATTTGTAAACCAGGATATTCAGGGATTGTATGATGCTTTACTGCAACAAGGTTTGTTATCGATCAATGATGCCGTTGTCGTTGGTGCCACCATAGAAGATTATGATATTGCCGATCTTTTGTCACACATCACCGAAGGAACGGATAATGAAGACATTCTTTTTGTGCTGCAGCAACTTTACAGAGGATCACGCAATCATATGCGGGCATTTTATGCACATATGACTTTCAGAGATATCACTTATGTACCACAATATATTTCTTTAGAACTTTATAATCAGATAGTTGGAAGTGAATGGGAAATTGGAAACGGTTTCTGCACATGTTCTGCTACCGAGTCGAATCCGATATTTAATATGCAGACGCAATAATTAATAACACGAAATTGGTTTGTTTTCAGTTCGTTTTGGTTTACCTGCCCGGGTGATTACGGGCAGGTTTTTTTATGCGATCATCATATCACAATTCTTTATTCTAAAGGAAATAAATAAAATTTTAACCGCAAACCGCAAATATTTTAGCAGATAACCGAAAAGAAATCAGACTATCAATATGGTAAAGTTCACAGGGGATCATCGCATCGTTTAGCGTTTAACCCTTCAGGCATTAATATTAATTAACTCAAAGACTTTGAATCTCCTGATTAAATTTATTTTCTGAATTCTTTTGGTTTACGAATCACAAAAGCCCTCGAAATATTGAATCCGAAATAGATATCGCCCTTGCCCCAGCTTCCCGTGGTTTCACTGATGAAAGCCCGGTCGAACATGGCATCGGCATTTGAAATATGGAGTTGAAATACGTGTCCGCCTGTTTCAATATCAAAGCCAACCGAAATCACATCAGTCCGATCCATGGTTGTCTGATTATCAGGATAATAAAAATATTCAGCATTCAATGAAGTACGTTGCGTGAGTTTATATCTTCCACCAAACCCACAGGCAAATGAAGTGTTTTTGTCATCTGTTGTCGCTACAAGGTTTTTATGAATCAGTGTTGGTGTAAGTTGAAAACTGAAAGCATTGCTAAACTTACGGGCGACCAGAATCTGATGCACATAAGCCAGTCTTGAACTGAAATAATTGTTGCGTGTTGTGTTTTCCCATTTGAGCGATTTTACAACCATCGAACCCACATACGAAACAGTCAGAGGCATGTTTTGGGCACCAGTACTTTGTCTCAGAATTTTCGCCTTCACGAATCCATCGATGGTTTTTTCATAGGTGCTGCGGCCTATTCCAACTGAAAACAGGTCATTGATACCATATTCAAATCCCAGCCGGATATTTGCCTGATCAAGTCCGAATAACTCATAAGCTCCCGAATTGATTGCGCCAAAATTGTGTTGCACCAGAAACAACATATTACCACTTGCTGGATTTTCAACCGATTGTCCATACACAACACGGGATGTTTTAAAGGTAGCATAGGTGTATTCGGTAGTCTGTTTTTCATCCTTGCCGAACAGGGCGAGCATATCTTCCTGGGCAATCAAATCTGTAACCGCAAAAAAGAAGAGTCCGATGAATACTGTGTAAAGGTTTCGTGTCATAATAACTTATTTAATAATTCTATGTGAAAAGTGCTTTCAAGGATTAAAATGTGTTCCGGAATGCTATGGTTTATAAGAGTATTTCCGCCTAATTATTTAGCAAACCCTGGGCGATCCATGCTTCAACCTGGCTGATTGAACAATCGGAAAGTTTTGAGCTACCTTGTGGCATCGCTGAAAAACCTGCTTCATGACTGATCGCGCCGACCAATCTTCCGCTGTTTGCCGCTGCACTGATTTCATTATAATTTGAAAGTCTGATTCCACCCGATGCCCACTCACCGCTGTGACACGAAACGCAGTTGTTGCTGATCAGCGGTGAAATGGTCGCGCTGAAAGAAACATTGTCGGTATTGCAGTCGCTTCCATACAAAGTTTCTTCGTTGTCTTTATAACAACCTGTAATCGTTAATATTACCAACAATAGCATTGATTGAAAGATTTTATTCGATGAGAAGATTTGCTTTTTCATAATCACTAATTATATGTTTTTAATAGATGCGTTCTAAGATCAATCGTAATTTCAGTAAAATAATTTTGATAATTTAATTTATAGCATTGTATATCAATAACTTGAAAATTATTTCGAAAAATAACTCAGTTGTTATTTCTTGATTTATGTTCTATTCTTTTAATCGCATTAAGATTTTAATTCCTGATGCTAAATGCTGTACATATTAAAACTCAGCCTCCAAATTATGCTGATTATTTTTTGATGATTTTTATAGTTTCAATCCTCCCATTCGAATGAAGTTGACAAAAATAAATCCCACTTTTCAATGATGATAGTTCAAGTTCGCTATTTGTGTTTTCTAGATAAATCAAAAGCAATTCTTTTCCTGTCACATCAAATATTGTTGCGTTAGAAGGTAAATTTATTTCGTTTAATGTAATTGTTAATTTGTCAGAGAATGGATTTGGAGTAATAATTGTTTTATTAGAAATCAAATTTTCATTCGTTGAAAGTGGAGTTGAATAGTAATGATATACATACATATTTCTTGAAC
>CAJBPB010000157.1 GCA_903957365.1 uncultured Bacteroidota bacterium | reverse complement strand
GCCAGCCTGATCCCGACTTCACCATACCGTCTTAAGCCACCAAGCAGGCCTGCATTCCATAATACCAATGACATAGCAAATATAAAAACCATCGAAATAATGGCAGACCAGAATTTCAGCATGGCAACATACTGGCCCATATTTCCCTGTTGTCCCAGACTCTTCATGACGGGTGCATATTCATCATCCGATGACGCATAGATGGTGTTGAATTGTGCTGCCATTTCAAATGCTGATTCGTCATTATAAAATCCGTCACCAAAAAATCCAAGAATCTCACCGGCAGCATCAGGCATGTCGAGGGCTAGTTGCACATCCTGAATATCAGCGATAATGGTACCGCGATCCATCATCTCGATACCAAATGAAACCGTACCGGCCACCTTAAAATTATACATGACCATACTCGCGTTCATGGATGAACCGATGAGCGTGATTGTTTCGGTTGGATTCACTTTCAGTCGGGCCGCAAAATTTTCGCTTAACAGAATCTCTCCCCTTTGTTCCGGCATCCTGCCTCTGACGATCGCATTGTTGAGTTTTAGCCGTTCAGCTTCGGTTGAACCCGGCGACAGAAGATCAATACCCATTCCCAAAGCCGGTCCCTGAGATTTTGTTTCTCCATCATCGTCAGGCACATCAATTAGGCCGCCGAACTGTATGCGTGATACCCAGTCTATCTCAGGGAATCGTTCCTGAAGATCGCGTTTCAGCGCACTCACTTCCATCATGGCCAGATCATTGGGCAACTGATGGATATACTCTTCATAAGCCCTGGTCATCACCTTGAGGTGCCCGTTGGTGAATTTTGCATTCATTTCGATGGTATCACCCATGAAACCAGTAATATAGGCATGCAAAAAAACAGTTAGCATCACACCGATAGTGACAACAATAATTGGCAGGCGGCTGCGACTTTGGTCGCGCCATAATCCTTTTATCAGGAATTGTATCATTGCAGTTTCCCCCTTAATGCTTCAGTTGGATTCATCTTTGCAATCTTACGCGATGGCAGATAACTCACTATCGCGGTGGTAAACAGTACAATGAGTATTGTTGAAACAACGAGCCCAAGACTGTACACAGGGTATAAGGTCTGGGCGATGGCCATCCCGAACTCACTTGTATCGAGTGGCATTGTCCAGCCTACCTTTGCCTGCCATGCAAGAAATGGCATTCCGTAGGCTGCTGAAACCAGGGCGGCAAATACAGCATGCATGCTACCTTCAATGGTGAAGAGCCCGACAACCTGCTGTCGGGTGTAACCCAGGGCGATATAGGTTCCAATTTCCTTCTGCCTCCTGAAAATTGACAAAACCTGTGTATCGAAGATTGCCAGCATGGCAAGTAAGAGTAAAACAAAGTACAGGATGGACTGGCCAACCGACTTGGCTTTGATTATATCATCCACTTGTTGTGTAAGTTCTTTTTTTGTTTTTAATACCCAGCCATTTATTTGGGGATGGTCTGTTTCTGTGTTTCTGAATGTAAGAATGGTCGCAGCTTCAGGCAGCAACATCATCTGTTGCAACCGGTCAAGCGGAATATATATCTGAGAGATTTCTGCGGCCGGAACATTGGACGAAAATATATCCGTAATAACAATATCGGTGGCATCAAAGGTTCCATGCATGTCGCGCCACCGAAGTGTTACCATATCGCCAATTGTTAATTTGCTGTTTTTAGCCATCATCGAGCCGATAATTGCCGGAATGGCTTCAGTGATTGTATCAAGTTTTTTGGTTGGCAGTTTCAGGATGGTCTGCTGAGGATTAATTCCTTTGACCATAATCGTCTGCATCCGTCCCTGCGGATAAATACTTGCCTGAACGATAAGTATCGGTTCCATATCTCCTTTACGAATTGCGGACAATGCTTCTTTGGGAATGGAATCGTGGCTGTCAGTCAGGGTGAGCGGATCAAAAGGATCATAAGCCTGATGCCAGTATTGACCGCCACCGATGTCCCATTTGGTCATATCCGATTTTGCCTGATAATCCCAACCCGACATTACACCCTTGAGCCAGATAATCACTACAAATGAGAATGACAGAACCACAACATTAAGCCAGGTTCGCAATCCGGCACCGATCAGGTTGCGGTAGGCCAGTTTAATCGCCAGTTTCATGGTTTCGTTTTTTTATCGTGATGCATTCTTTCGTCTTTATCTATATGTCCGTCAAGAAGATAAATTTTCCTGTGCAGATAACTGATGACTTTTTCATCGTGCGTGGCGAAAATAAAAGTCGTTTTCAATTCCTGATTCAGCTTTTCCATTGTTTGAAGTATATGGTGTGAATTGGCGGCATCGAGATTGGCAGTGGGCTCATCGGCCAGAACAAGCGATGGTTTCTTGACCATTGCTCTGGCAATGGCCACGCGCTGACACTGTCCGCCGGAAAGCTGCGGTGGTTTCGATTTCACCTTGTCGGTAAGTCCAACCCATTCAAGGGCATCCATCACCATCTTTTGCCGTTCACTCTTCGAAAAATTCAATAACAACAGCGGGAACTCAACATTCTCAAAAACAGTGTGTACAGCCAACAGATTGTAACTTTGAAAAATGAAACCCAGATTCTCTTTCCGGAGTCTGGCAGCCTCCCTCGTGTTCAATGTTCCGATCGATTTGCCCAGCACTGTAACTGTACCTTCGGTTGGCATATCAAGTGAACCAACGATATTCAGCAAGGTTGTTTTGCCCGATCCGCTCGGCCCGATCAGACCGGCAAACTCTCCTTTTCCGATAACCAGATTAATCCCGTTGAGTGCTGTAAACTCTCCCTTCCCGACAGGAAAGCGCTTTACAAGATTTTGAATTGTGATGATGTTATTGTTTTCCATATTAAATGGGTTTATAAACAGATTTCTTAATGGTCGTAAACCAGCATGAATTGTATTCCTTTTCCGGCAAACATCGCCCCCGTATTTTGCTGGTTTGGCAACTGGTACACGACAGGATTCCAGTAAGCCATCAGATGCAAAGCAAATTTATTGTACTGCCGTCGAAAACTGATATAGTTATAACTGTTTCGGTTTTTCCAGTCGTAATACACAATGGCATTGAGATTATCGAAGATACTGAGCGGATATGACAATGAAACTCCAGTAAAAGGAATGGTATTTGAAAATTGAAAGGCTTTATCGTCTGATGAAAAAACTATTTGCTCAAATATTACATTTAATCCGCTGCCCAGATTGAAAGTGTAATCTGTTCCCGCATTCAGTAAGGTTTGATTTGTGAATTCCTCCATCGGTTTTCCCTGATGAATCAGCACTCCTTCAAACCAAAGTCCCACCAGCATATCCCATTTGCCATCAATTCCGATACGGTTCTCGGGTATCTCCGCCAATTCGGACAGATTGTATATGTTTTCACGGGAATCTGACATACGCCAGTGATAGGAAAAACCCATTTCTCCTTTTGTAACAGGAAATTGAATGCGGCCACCCAACTCCGGAAAATGTTGGTTGGATTTCCAATATTCCCAGGTTTTGGGCTTATCGGATGGATAGAGTACCCATAACCAAAGATTGGTATTATTCAGCCAGTAATACCGTCCAAGCAATCCCCAGACACCATCTGTCAACTGCAAAGGGTCACGCGGGTCGAGTCGATCGAACCACATCAGAGGGCGAAGCATGGCCGCCGATCCAAAATCAATTTTCTGCAATCCCAATCTGATTTCCATCTGTTCATCCGAATACCTCATCCATGCACGGTATGGTTTGATTGTTCCGTCAGTTACCAGTGAATCAAAGGGCCTTATGCCAAGTGTCCCGTTGATATTGGCCGAAAACTCGAAATCAAACATGCTTTCACCTTTCGATCTTTCAAAGTTCAATTGAGGAATATAACGTGCTCCGGTCCAGAGTTGAAGATCATTGTCTGCATTATAATTCAACCATGCAGAAGCCTGACCACTAAAGATCATTGTATCAGACTTTTGTCCACTAACTGAGCAAATTATAAGAAGAAAAAAAAGAAAGAAAACAAAAACTAATCGTGACATCCGTAATCGCTTTTTAACATCGCCCAGGCAGCCAATTTTTTCTTATCTCAGTTAGATTATCAATAAAGGATTGTATGATTTTTCTATTTGTGAACCTTATAAAATATCCGTGCAAAATTTCAGGCTTTGGTTCCTCTGCACACTTTAAAACCAAATGAATGTGGTTTGTTATATTGCACCATGCCAACACTTCCATCACTTTGTTTTGCCGGCAATCACTCCGGTTCTCCAAAAGTATTTCCTTGTATTCATTTCTCATAAACACACCAGGCCAATCTGCCACTGCTAAACTTACAAAGCAGACTCCTTCAGAAGTATGGAATTTGTAATGACGGCTCATTCAACAAAAATAAGCAATTTGTAGCACCATATTACTGGCGTTGTCCCGTTTCCGGGGTAACTTTTAAGCAATAGAGTAAAGCTGGATATCGAACTTTTTAAACCGGTTAAAACACCGGATTCAATCAATTTCCGTAAAAAAATAAATGTATGCACAGAATAATCGTATTTTTGAAGCATGGGAAAGTATTCATCGAAAATGAATCTTTTATTGAAACTATAAACATGAAATTCAAGGAATTAACATTGATTTTTCCTACACTTATCAAAACCTACAGACGATTATTCAGTTGTCTGATGTTCTACAATTAAAGGAACAAGCGTTGGCCGGTAAGATGTTTTCATCTTTGCTAAGGCTCCATCTGTTGAATTTTCATAAATATTCCAAACATTTATTGATCAGTCATGTTTGAATCAATCCACACACATACCAAAAAACCTGAAAGACAAGCAAGTGCTGAAGGAAATTATTATAATCCTAAAATAAACCATGCTGGTCCGGGAATGAATGAACGAATACGGCAACTGCGTCAACTAAGTGTTGAAACCGAACCTTCGTTGTCGATAGAACGCGCCTTGCACGAAACCGCTTTTTACAAGGAGAATTATGGTAAATACTCTGTTCCGGTATTGCGTGCTTTGAATTTCCTTTATCATTGCCGGCACAAGACCATTTATATAGGCGAAGGCGAACTGATTGTTGGTGAGCGTGGCCCGAAACCAAAATGTGTTCCTACTTTTCCGGAACTTACCTGCCACAGTGTGGAGGATTTTCATGTGCTGAATACCCGCGAGATGCAGCGTTACACGATCAGCCAAAATGATATTGAGGTATATGCAAAGGAAGTAATCCCATATTGGCAGGGCAAAACGCAACGCGAACGTATTTTCAGTCATGTTCCTGAAACATGGAAAAACGCATACGAAGCCGGTTTGTTTACTGAGTTTATGGAGCAGCGCGCTCCCGGTCATACCGCTTTGGATGGTAAAATATACCGGAAAGGCATGTTGGACTTTAAAATTGAAATTGCTGCCAATATTGCTTCACTCGATTATATCAACGATCCGGAAGCGACCGATAAATCGGAACAATGGAAAGCAATGGAAATATCATGCGATGCAGTTATTTTATTTGCTGAGCGCCATGCTGCTCTGGCTGAAGCGCTTGCTGCAACAGAACAAAATCAGGAAAGAGCCGGAGAACTAAAAAAAATAGCAGAAGTCTGTCGCCGGGTACCTGCAAATGCGCCCCGAAATTACTGGGAAGCCATACAGATGTATTGGTTTGTCCATTTGGGAACCATCACTGAACTGAACGGCTGGGATGCCATGAACCCTGGCCATTTTGACCAGCACCTGGCTCCATTTTATCAAAAAGAAATTGAAGATGGGACACTCAACAGAGAAAAAGCCAAAGAACTTCTCTCCTGTTTCTGGATCAAGGTAAACAACCATCCGGCACCACCCAAAGTCGGAATTACGGCCAGAGAGAGCGGAACATACAACGATTTCACCAATATAAATGTCGGCGGCCTGGATGCCGGCGGAAACGACGGAACCTCAGCGGTTTCATTTCTGATGCTTGAAGTGATTGAAGAGCTGCATATTCTGCAACCAGGAAACTCGGTGCACATCAGCGAAAAAACGCCTGATGAATTTCTGACTGCAGCAATCAAAGTCATCCGTCAGGGTCATGGCTATCCCTCTGTCTTCAATCCGGATATCTATATTCAGGAAATGCTCCGGCAGGGCAAATCGCTTGACGATGCGCGCGAAGGCGGTTGCAGCGGATGTATCGAAGTGGGTGCTTTTGGTAAGGAAGCCTATCTTCTGACCGGTTATCTGAATGTGCCTAAAATTCTGGAAGTTACATTAAACAATGGCCTCGATCCGGTAACAGGTAAAATGGCTGGTAT
>CAJBPB010000156.1 GCA_903957365.1 uncultured Bacteroidota bacterium | reverse complement strand
CCTGAGTTCCTTGATCCGGTTATTCATTTGTTAATCCAAAAACTTTAACACCAATCCAGCTCAAGAGGAAAATAAGAGCCATTCCGGCAATTCCTGCACCGATCAGGCTGTGTGGCTCCATAGTGGTCTTGTCGCTGATGTACATCACGAACAACCACATATAGAGCGAGATGTAAAAAGAGAGGGAGGAGGCTTTGGTCACTACCTTCTTTGAAAGCTCATCCTCAACAGGTTCTTTTCTCAAAGTACTTCCCAGATTCCTGAAACCCAGGTACAACGCAAAACCTATCAGGATCAGCGGAACAAGAATCATCAGGATTTCAATTGGGTTCAACGGTTTCTGAATGTTGAAAACCCAGAAAATAATGGAAACCAAAACAAGGACCGCAACAACTAAAATCAACAATGTCTTTTTCATAGCTCAAAGTGTTATATTAATCTAACACAAAGTTAGAATAATATAACACGGATTCCAAATATTTCTGAAGTTTATTTATATCTGAACGCAAAAAAATACTTCGCGTTTTGTAGTGAAAGTATCCCTGGCATATTTAACCGCAAAGTACGCAAGGGTTTCGCAATGAACGCAAAGGCAAATTAAAGTATTATAGCTCTTAGCGAACCTTGCGATTTTTCCTTTGCGTACCTTGCGTTAAATATTCAGCCTTTTAAGATAACCTCACATCAACCTAATAATGAAGCTGCTGCTTGATCCAGATAAAGCCAAGTCGCAGCATGGGTTCGTAAAATGGAAGCCGGGACAAGGTTGGAAACCGGTTTTTCGAGCGTGTTTTTTACTGCATTTGCTTTGCGCAGATCGGGGACAGTACAGATGATGGCCTTTGATTTCATGATCTGCCTGATCGACATGCTCAACGCCTGCTTTGGCACATCGTCAAAGGTTGGGAACCATCCTTCACCCATCTGCTGCAACCGGCACTCCTTGTCGAGATTGACGATCAGGTAGGCATCCTCTGTTTCAAAATCTGCAGGCGGATCGTTGAAAGCGAGATGACCGTTTTCACCGATTCCCACAAACGCCACATCGATCGGATGTTCAGCAATAATCTTTTCAAGCCGCTTACATTCTTCTGTAGAATCACCTTCCCCATTCACATAGTTAAAGGCTTTCAGGTTGACCAGATCGACAAAACGTTCCTTGAGGTATTTCCGGAAAGAGGCAGGATGTGATAAAGGGAGGCCAATGTATTCGTCAAGATGAAAGGCAGTTACAACACTCCAGTCGATTTCGGCTTTCACAAGCTCCTCAAGCATCTCAAACTGGGAAGCACCTGTGGCCACGATGATATTGGCCTTGCCATTTTCGGCGATTGCTTTTTGTATCAGTGCAGCACCCTGACTTGCCGCGATTTTTCCTAGTTCCTGTTTGGAATCCAAAATTACTATTTCCATCTATTTCAATTTATTTCAATTACTTTCTTATCATTCAATATATACTTCAAATTATCATCCATTGGTGTCATCCTTGGCATCAGCAAATGGACAAAGATCAAGATAATTAGGTACGACAATCCTGCAATTACAAAAGCCCAGAAATAACCGGAGTTGTTGGCCGTATCGAGGACAGCACCCAGGGCAATGTCGGCAAGAATGGCAACAGCCACCCCAACCATTTTACCAATCCCTATTACAAAGGCAGTTTTCGCAGCCCTTATCGCCTCCAGAGAAACTTTATCCTTTGCTTTCATGGCAATTATAAGATCGCTGGCAATTTTTTCGGCAAGTGACATAATGAAAGTTTTAAATTATTCTGTAATAATTAATGAATCAACAGATAAAGATAAGGGATACAAACCAGAACTAAATAATGATCCTCTCTTCTTTTTAATATATTTCAGAAAATGGGGCAGTAATTCCTCTTCCTGGTTTATTGTATGCCTGCTTCAGAGAAGCTCAGATCCTGAGAAATATTCTGCTCGTTATTGATTACCCTTGCTAACATACTTGGTAACCAACTTAACTTCCGAAGGTGACATATTTGTATTCCGGGTCATCACACTTAAAATGCTTTTCCATTGTGCCGCGGCAAAATTTTCAGGAGGGTATAGCCCATAACACCTGTTACCGTTATTTATATACAAGGTTCTGCCCTGTTGCAACTCCGTTAATGTTGCATTTGCAGTAACATCTGCACTG
>CAJBPB010000155.1 GCA_903957365.1 uncultured Bacteroidota bacterium | reverse complement strand
TTAATTGAAATGCTTCGCCAAGATTCAACACTTGGATTTTTTGGCGATACTTTTGAACCCCTTCCAGTGGGCTATGCATTTAATAAAAAGAATACTGAGCTCCGAGATCAATATAATAAATTCTTTGCGGGGCTTAAGGAAAATGGGACCTATGATGAAATGATTGATCGCTGGTTAAAAAAAGGTGACTTTACAATGCCTTTGGTTAGCAACCCTATTAAGAATGGTTTACTGGTCGTAGGTCATGTTAGTGACGCCGGACTTCCATTTGCGTCTATAAAAGATAATCAATTAATCGGCTTTAATCCGGAACTTACAAAGCGATTTGCAGCATACCTTGGTAAAGAGGTTAGATTTGATGATATGGAATTTGGAAGTCTTATTCCGGCCCTTGCAGCTGGGAAAATAGATATGATTGGCATGACGCTAAACATAACTGACGAACGAAAGGCAAAAGTTGATTTTGGTGACCAATTTTATGAAATAAACATGCAATTCTTTGGACTAAAAAAGAATATTGCGGCATTTAGCCATGAAAAAGAAAAAGTTTTAAAGTCAACTTCATTTTGGAGTGGTGTTGTGGATAGTTTTCAAAGTAACATCATCGATGAAAAGCGTTATTTGCTTTTATGGGATGGATTTAAAACTACTGTAATTATTTCAATACTTGCAACATTACTAGGCACATTATTAGGCGGAATCATTTGCTTTTTAAGAATGTCTAGGAACAAACTTTTGAACATACCTGCAAAAATATATATCAGCATATTACGTGGGACGCCCGTACTAGTGATTTTGATGATCATTTTTTATGTTGTATTTGGCTCAGTTAATATCAATCCGATTATTGTCGCCACTATAGCGTTTGGTATGAACTTTGGTGCCTATGCCGCTGAGATTTTTAGAAGCGGTATCGAGGGAATAGAAAAAGGTCAAATGGAGGCTGGGATTGCGATGGGGTTTAATAAATTAAAAACCTTTATCTACATAATTCTCCCCCAAACAGTTAGAAGAATACTACCTATTTACAAAGGCGAGTTTATTTCACTGGTAAAAATGACCTCTATAGTTGGTTACATTGCGGTGCAAGATCTTACCAAGGCCAGCGACATCATAAGAAGTCGGACCTTTGATGCATTTTTTCCGCTCATCATGATTGCGATCTTGTATTTCTTAATTTCATGGATTCTTATGCAGGCTCTAGATTACGTAGAAAAAATTACCGATCCAAAATACAAACGTCAATTGAGATCTAAATCATGATAAAAGTTGAACACCTTTCGAAAAAATACGGCGATTTAATTGTATTAAAAGACATCTCCACAGAAATTAAGAAAGGCGAAGTGGTCTCCATCATTGGTCCTTCAGGGACAGGTAAAAGTACTTTTTTACGTTGCCTAAACTTACTTGATCAACCAACCAGCGGATCCATTAGCATAGATGGCGAAGACATATTAGATAAGAAAACCAATGCGGCAAAAATACGCCAAAAAATGAACATGGTGTTTCAGTCTTTTAATTTATTTTCTCATCTATCGGTATTAGAAAATTTGACCCTAGCTCCGATTAAGTTAAAGGGCATCAGCAAGACAGAAGCTGAAAAAAAATCCATGGATCTATTGCGCTTGGTTGGCTTGGCAGAGAAAGCCGATAGCTACCCGGATGAATTGTCTGGCGGTCAAAAACAAAGGGT
>CAJBPB010000154.1 GCA_903957365.1 uncultured Bacteroidota bacterium | reverse complement strand
TTCTCAGGCTGTTGATCAGCAGGCATTTCAGAGTATTGTGATGGCGGCTGCTATCGAAGCAAAACGAAGTGTCAGAATTCTTTATCATTTATCGCAGCCATCCGATCATCCAACGAACTTATTTCATCCTGAAGGAACTTACCTGAAAGGACTGGTTGTTGAAGTGAATTAGCGATTTTCAGAAAAAAGTTAATGCCTGTCAGATGAAGTTTTAATCTTTTCTCTGATTGTTTTTGACTGCTCTGACAACAGAAATTCACGTGTCGGCTCTGGCAGACAGTACAGCATTTTAGCCAGATCACCGTTTTTAATGGCCTCACGAACAAGCGATGCACTGATACATTTTGGGGTATCAGTTTGATCAAAAGGTGATATAATTCGATCTATTTCAATAACTTCCACATCATATTTCGGCAATATACTTTTCATAGCCCCGTTGTATGCCGCGGTTGTTTTACAGTAATTTTCAGTTCCCACATATCGCTTTCTAATTTCGAGAACCGGCACCACATATTTAGCGAAAATGCTGACATCCAGTTCAGCCTGCTTTTTCATAATTTCACTTACCGATTCATTTTTCAAAAAATATGCAGGAAAAATCGCTCCCGAAACGATATAATCACCACCTTTTACCATCACAACGTTGCTGAGATGTGAAATTCCTTTTCGTATTAATTCCCACCGTACTTCGAATGGAAAAACCGAGTGATCTTCCTCAACGACAAACAAATAAACCAATTCATTTTCAGAAGCTGCCTTTTCGATCAAAAAACGATGACCCATCGTAAATGGATTACAATTGACAACAATCGCAGCGATTTTATTGGAATTGGTTTGCCTCTTCATCGATTTTAAATAATCCTGATAATTCGCGACCGTGTAGTAACCAATCTCAAGCGCGCAAAAAAGTGGTTTGGCCATTGCTATCTCTTTAAATCCAAGCCCTTTAAAATAAACAGCATTTGCCGGACGGGTAAAAACATACACATTCCGGTAAGCTGACAAAACCTTTTCAACCAGGGCTGTTACCAACAAGGCAAAGGCAGTCGAATCGCGATATTTTGGAGATACTGCAACATATTTTAATATTCGTCCTTGGTGAGATCCTGTCCCTACAATTTCACCATGCAACGTATAAATAATCAGTGTATATTCAACTTCAGCAGTATTAAACTCAAAACCAAGTGGTTTCAAAAAACCAACCACCAATTTAACATCGAATGGATTTGAAAGGTCCAAAACCTCTTGTCTGAATTCGGTATTTTCGAAATTCATGTTTACAATTCGTTTTTTAGAAGATAGATAAAAATCGTTATACTCAGTAAATCAGCACTTCCACCAGGAGAAATATTGTTTTCCCTGCAAAAGCTGATGATTTCAGCATACGCTTTCATCGTGAAATTGTCAGCGACCTGCCGGCTAAGATTTTGCAATAAACTGAGCGTTTGTAAATCAGAACGATAAAGGACATTAGTATCGTTTACCACTGACATTAACGTAAGCAATGTTCTGAACAAGACTTCATTATCAGTATTTTGTTCTTTTTCAATTAGCGGAAGCGCATGCAGAAACACTGATGGAAATCCCAGTTCTGCTTCGTTACGTACACCACCAATCTGATGGTTTTTAAAACAAAGTTCTCCGTGTGTCAGCGCCCCCTTCTGAACAGCGAATTCATCCTGAACCAGATTCAAACACAGAGTTTTGACTGTATTTACAAATAGTTCCTGATCGAATATGTCCTTTTCTTTCATCAAATGTCCTACACTGAAAAGTGAAATACCCATCAAAAAAATAATCCCTTTTTGTGTATTAATTCCTTTGGTCTGTAAAAACATTTCTCTTTCCATTATCAAACCAATATTACGGATGATTGGAAGGGCATTTTTTATTTCAGCGGTTTCACATTCATATCCCGCAAGAAACAAATGCATAAAATACGTCGAAATTACAGCCGTTGAATCAATAAAAAGCTTGAAATTCATATCATTATGAACACCATTACCAGAAGCATCTACCAGTCCGGGTTTTGGCGTAAGCGACAATTCATAAAAAACTGACCGTATTGCAACACTGACGATTTTATGTTTAAGCTGTTCCAAACGTATTTCTCTTAGATAAGTCTGAATCTGTCCTTGCTGAAATTCTCTCAGCAATTGGATCGGATGTCTCTTTTTTCGCATACATTCAATGGCAGGATGTTCCTTGCAATAAAAACACTCCTTCAACTTACCCGAACTGAAAATATTTCCATTTTCATCAGACACATCCACATCAATAAACCGGCCTAATTTATGATTCAGTTCGAACTTTTCTGTGATTTGTTTCAGATAAGCCGTATTTTTTTCACCTGATTTCACCCCTGCGATATAGAAATTACCGGCAGCGTGTTCAACTTCCATTTCATTTTCATGATCGATGATTACACGGTTGGCAAGTAACCAGTTCTTGAGCTGGATTATACAGTGTTGAAAAAACTGATTGTAAACAGGGTTCAATTTCGGAATGCCGGGAATATTGAGATTCAAACTGACTGCAGCGCCGGACTTCTCACATATATTCAACCGCAGCAAACTGCGTTCTTCACGCGCTGAAAGTAATTCCTCTAAAGCAGTCAATTGTTTCGTTTTTATAATTGGTTCTTTCAATACATCCTGTTTTCCCAAAGTAAAATTAAATTACACAGACTTCATTTTCAACAGGACGGGTTAATGAATTATTTTACTTTTCCTCCAATTCATAAATAACATCGATAATCGTTCCGTCACGGTATTCAACCAATCCGACAATTTTATCAGTAAATTTCAATTTTCTGGAAATCCCGGTTATTCCATCCACTTCCTTTTTCAAGTCGTGAATATCCACTACTTTGAGTCCGGCTTTTCTGAAATTCTCTTCCAGATGTTTATAAAGCGGATTTACACAAATACCTCTTTCAGTAACGATAACATGAACACTTTCGCCTGGTGTCACAATGGTATGAACACTGTTTTTAATAATTGGAATTCTTCCCCGGAAAGAAGGACAAACAACCACAGTGAGGTTGGCTCCTGAAGCGGTATCTGAATGGCCGCCAGAAGCTCCTCGAATATTACCTTCTGAACCGGTGATAACATTCACATTGAAATCGACATCTACTTCAAGTGCCCCAAGCACTACAATGTCCAATTTATTCGTCATACAACCGCAATTAAACGGATTGGCATAAAGCGCTGCCGGAATTTCAATATGACGACGGTTATTGAACAGTGATTTACTTACAGCAGCATCGAATGACTGCACATCGAAAATCGTTTCAAACAAACCTTCTTCAAGCATATCAACACAATAGGAAGTAACGCCCCCAAGCATGAAACTTCCTTTGATCTGTTGTTTTTTCATTTTTTCACGAATGAACTTGGCAACAGCCAGTGATGCACCACCTGCACCTACCTGAAATGAAAATCCTTGCTCAAAGTACCCTGAATATTCAATGGCATCAGCAGCCAGTTTCGCGATGCGTAAATCCATCGGGGAATTGGTGATACGTGTTGTTCCGCTTGCTATTTTAGAGGTGTCTCCAATCGAATCCACTACCACAACAGTATCAATAAAATTCTGGGTTATTGATAAGGGGATGCATGGATAAGGAACCAGATTATCAGTGACCACAATCACATGTTTTGCGTAACGGGCATCAATCACAGCATAACCGATTGAACCAAAGGCGGATTTACCATGCGAACCCGTAGCATTACCTTCACAGTCGGCCGCTGAGGCAGCAATGATAGCAATATCAGGCTGGATGCGTCCGGTATGAATTGCCCGGACACGGCCTCCGTGCGAATGAATGATTACCGGCAAATCCATCGCACCACGCGAAATGGCTCTTCCGAGTTTCCCACGAATGCCTGACGACCAGATTTTTGTAATGGTTTTATCCTGAATAAACGGCAGAATAGGGTCATGACAATCGTTGAGCGAGGATGCTGCAAGTGTAATATCCCTGATTCCCATATCGTGCAATATATTCATAGCCATCACAAGAATGATGTCTCCATCGCGCAGATGATGATGAAATGTGATCGTCATGCCATTTTTCGGATTAGCCTTTTCGATGGCTTCCTGTAACGAATCACATAATTTACTCTGGTGAGGCAGCGTGGCTTTATTCGGCGCCGGAATAGTTGGTTCGTCCATCCAACCCTTACTTAATTTTGCCCAGGCACCTTCGAATGGCTCCAGTTTACCAATACCTTCAATATATTCAGGGATCTCACGACCCAATGCGTTTTTCATTGTAATACTATTTGTCAGACCTTAATCCTTTATAAAAACTCTCTGTTTATTCATGAACCATTTTTGATTAAATCATATTTCAACAGTAACATTTGCCAGATCGAGAATATATTGGGCACGTGCAACTACCGGAGCATCAATCATTTTACCGTCAATGGCAAATACACCAATTCCAGCTTCCCTGTTCACCAGAAACTCCTTGACAATCTTATACGCTTTACGTATTTCTTCATCGGTGGGTGTATAAACTTCGTGAATAACATCGATCTGACGAGGGTTTATAACTGCTTTTCCGGTAAATCCAATCTTTTTTGCATATTCAGTTTCCTTAATCAATCCTTCCTCATCATTGATATCTGGGAAAACGGTGTCAATCACATCAATTTTCCATGCTTTGGCTGCCATGACAATACGTTTACGTGCAAAATCGATACCGGCGCCATCAGGTGTATAAACGATATTCATGTCAGCTGTCAGATCCTGACCACCAATAGTCAATGCACCGACCCGGGGTGAACAACCGGCGATTGAAAAAACATTCTGAACACCAAGTGCAGTCTCAATCATCGCATGGACTTCCATCTGGTCATGCGGCAGATTGTGTTCGTCTTCAATACGCTCAATAATTTGAATCAGTGCCATCAACTCTTCGGCTGATTCGGTTTTTGGATAACGTATGGCGTGTGGCTGCAACGGAACAATTGCCTCGAGGTCAGCCAGACCAAAAGGAGTTGACAGATGATTGATACGAACGCATACTTCAGCATCGTAAAAATCGATCGATTGCATCAGGTTACGCAACAAAATACGCGCAGCATCTTTTTGATTCAGTGCAACTGCATCTTCGAGATCCAACAACAGACTATCAGCACCATACACGCCACCTTGCTGAAGCATAGCGGGATTGTTTCCCGGAATATAAAGCATGGTGCGCCTTTTTTTTCTGCTTTTTATCATGATTAAAGTATATTCGGTTTGAATGATTATTGATTCTGACGGTCGATTGAACGCAGGATTGCTGTTTCAAGACGTGCCTTGACCACAGGTTCCAAAGCTCCCTTGTCTTTCAGAATAATATGAATATCTGTGAGTACGTATTGATCTAACATCTCATTCACCACATTTTTTAAATTATCGCCATACTGTAGTTTTACGATACTTTCAATTTCAATTTTTCGTCCGGAACCAATTTCCAAAGGTTCAATCAGTACAATCACATCGCTCGACTCAAAAGTGCCAGCCTGTGATGGATGTTTGGGTTTCATAACATTTTGATTTTAAAACAATGAAGAAAATGCCGGTTTCGTTTATCAGATATTCGATCAAAACCAGCACCACAAAGGTAAACCATTTGCAATTCCGGTCAGTTTGTATTGTTGAGAAAATGAAAAATGAGAAAATTATAAATACAACCAGTGCCAAACTTTCTATTTCATATCATTCGTTTGTTTTGCAATATATTACTGCCATGACTCACAATTCACCACGATATTATCAGCAATAATTTGTAGGTTTGCCGTGGCTGCGGGCACCTATCCGCATTTTTTTAAGTTATAAACTGCTATTTATTAATTAATTGAATCAAAATGAAACGTCATTTTTTACTTTTTCTATTTGTAACCGGGCTTCTGAATATCAGCGCTCAGACACTTGTTTCTACTGATGTTCAGCTAAAAAACGCTGTACTTGAGGAATTTACAGGAATTCATTGTGTTTATTGTCCTGAAGGACATGCGATTGCCGCATCAATTCTTGAAAATAACCCTGGACGCTCTGTGGCAATCGCCATCCATCAGGGAAGTTTTGCTGTTCCAAGTGGCTCAGAACCAGATTACAGAACCCCGTGGGGAAATTCAATTGCCACACAGGCAGGTGTCAATTCTTACCCGAGTGCAACGGTTAACAGACACCTTTTCACTGGAAATGTAACAAATATTAGTCGTGGTGACTGGGTTTCACGCAGCACCGAAATCATGGCGCAGGAATCACCGGTCAATGTTGGAGTTGAAAGCAGTTACAACGAATCAACCCGTGAACTGACCATTCATGTTGAATTGTATTACACTTCTGATGCCTCTGAAGCATCGAATTTCATCAATGTCGCTTTACTTCAGGATCATATTTTTGGACCACAAACCGGAGGTGGTGCCGGCAATAATTATGAACACATGCACATGCTTCGCGATATGATTACAGGTCAGTGGGGCGAAGAGATTATGACAACCACAACCGGAAGTTTTGTAGATAAAACCTATATATACACTGTTCCTGAGACAATTACAAACATACCTTGTATTGTTGAAGACTGCCAGATTGCTGTTTTTGTCACCGAAACACACCAGGAAGTTCTGTCGGGCGATGTTGTGGATGCCATTGGCGGAACGAATCAGTTTATTGGAAATGTGACTATTAACGAGACAAACGAAATACAGGCAGGTTCAAATGGTGCTTCAACAACTTATACTGTTCAGGCCAACAGTAATATCGAAGGAAATGAAGAATTTGAAATCACATTAACCTCTGAAGATGCGCCTGCAGATTGGGTTACCAGTTTTACAGTTAATGGAATAGTCTATGAAAATCAGGCTATTGTCACCCTTCCTTATCATATTGACACGCCGATTGATGTAATTGTTACACCGGGAAGCAGCGCAGCACTGGCCAATTTCAAACTCGAAATGAAATCGGTAAGCATTCCACAGGCTCCGGCAAAATATGTACATATTTATACTATTTCAGGCGTTGAAAACCTGGTAGTAAATGCCACTGGCGGACCAGAACCGATTACCTATCAGCATATTTATGTGGATGGACTTGCAGCTGCCGGATCAACAACAGTTGGATTAACGGATGCCGAAATTATAGTAAAAGGAATGAATGCGGGCGCATTCGATGCTGTCAGAAATATGTATTTAAACATAGCCTGGACTTTTCCTGCACTCACTTTGACCCAGATGGAAGCTGTGAAAGCTTTTATGGATAATGGTGGAAACATATTGATAGCCGGTCAGGATATTGGTTGGGATTTCATGAGTGGTGATGCTGCCGGACATGGTTCCCCTGAAGCAACAGATTTTTACCAGAATTATTTGCATGCAAATTATGTCAGTGATGGCAACACTGCCAACAATCTTTTCATTGCGGAAACGACCGACGAAGTTTATGGTGCTGTAGCCCAGTCATCCGTTGTTGATGTTTATGGAGGCAATATGTACCCCGAGCAAATTTCAGCCCGCGAAGGTGCATTGCAATCATTTTATTACAATGCAACAAAAACCAAATGTGCAGCAGTGCGCGCAGAAACTGAAAATTACAAAGTAGTTTATTTTGGTGTTGGACTCGAAATGATCCAAAACGTGGATGTTTGTAATCAGATTATCAATGCTACACTCAACTGGTTTGATATCGGCGTTGGTGTGACCGAAACACCTGGTTTAAATTCTTTTGTAAAGGTTTTTCCAAATCCAAATTCAACCGGCAAATTACAATTTGAAGGAAATATTAATCTGAATTCTGTCGAAATTATCGACTTATCAGGCAAATCTATTGCGAATCAAACCATTACAAATTCAGAAAGTATTGACATCAGTAATTTACACAGCGGGATGTATCTTGTCAAAATGATTACAAATGAAGGGGTCTTCACCAGCAAACTGAGTGTAAAATAAGAATATTTAATTTTAATCGGAGAAGGCCGTGATGAAAATTGCGGCCTTTTTATTTTTCTGTCCGTAGAATTTTCTGGATAATCGAAGTTGTTGAATATCCTTCGACAAGATCAATGGTTTCTACTTTTCCACCTTTCGCTGTAACGATATCAAAGCCCACCACATCTTCCGCTTTGTAATCCTTTCCTTTGACCAGAATATCGGGCTGAACCTCATTGATAAGATTATAAGGCGTAGGTTCATCAAAAAGTACAACCGCATCTACAAATTGCAGTGAAGCAATAATATAACTCCTCGAAATCTCATCATTGATTGGTCTTTCTGGACCTTTGATACGACTAACTGATGCATCCGTATTCAAACCCAAAATCAAAACATCACCCAAATCAGCAGCTTTACTCAGATAATCAACATGCCCAAGATGCAGAATATCAAAGCAGCCATTGGTGAAAACTATTTTCTTATTTGCTTTTCGCCATAAATCCAGCCTGATCGCAAGACTTTCAGGCGAAAGGATTTTATTTCTTACAGCATCAGTCTTTTTCATTTACAGGCTTTTTATGATCCACAAAAAACATGATAAAATACATCAAACCACCAACAAAAATATGCAGAAGTGTTTGTCCGGCATGGGTGATGGTAACGAATGAAATGGCTGCAGAGGGATCAATACTGTATAACTCAACCAAAACGGCTTTCCCGATAAAATGGTATGCCCCGATTCCACCAGGAACCGGCGCCACAATACCCAGACTTCCAATAGCCAGAAAAGTAATACTGGCCATAAAACTGAGATCGTTCGTTTCAGGGAGCATGAAGAAAGGAAAATAAACCATCAATGCATAAAAAACCCAGATTACCACTGTATAAAAAATGAAACGCCATTTGTGCTTCATACGCTTGATCGCAATAATACCTTCATAAAACTCAAGAAACATCTTTTCAATTTTATGATAGCCTGGCAATTCCTTTATTTTATGATGGTACCGGTAACGTAAATATATTAATGAAACCAATATTAATACGCCAATGATTGCCAGCGTGATCAAAACCAGTGAGTTGCTGGCCAGAACACTGAAAAATGGTGCCATCATGCGACCGACAAAATCTCCCAGAAAACTCCATTGGAAAAACAAGATGGAGAACAGCAGCAGCAAAAGCACAAGCATATCGAAAATACGTTCAGAAATCACCGAACCGAAAAGCGCATTAAACGGAATTTTTTCTTTGCGTGACAAAACACCGCATCGCATAAACTCGCCCATTCTGGGCACAGCTGTATTGGCCATATACCCAATAAAAACCGCATAGAAAGTGGTCGAAATGCGTGTTTTATAACCCATGCTGTTGATGAGGACATTCCAGCGTAACGCCCTGAAGAAATGAGCGATAACAGCGCTTATAAGCGCCAGCATTATCCAAAAATAATCAGCTGAAACAATATCATTCCAGACTTCCTTCAAATCGAGTGTACGGAAACTGAGCCATAATAAGAAAACCCCGAAAGCAAGAAAGAAAAGGTATTTTAAAATATTGATTATCAGCTTTTTCAAGATATTGTGCTGATTTTATTGTTCGAATCAGGGAAAATGATGGTAGGTTTGAATGTTTTGGCTTCTTCAAAATCCATACTCGCATACGAGACAATGATTACAAGATCGCCAACAGCCACTTTTCGGGCAGCCGCACCATTCAGAGAGATGAGTCCGCTACCACGCTTTCCTTTGATTACATAGGTAGCAAGCCTCTCACCATTATTGATATTCAATATGTAAACCTTTTCATTTTCGATCAGGTTGGCAGCATTCATCAAATCTTCGTCAATCGCGATGCTTCCAATATAGTTCAGATCGGCCTGAGTGATGGTGGCACGGTGGATTTTCGATTTTAAAACTTCGATATTCATTTGTAATTGTATCCTGTTTTTAAGAAAACGATCGGGCGCAAAATTATTAAAATATTCTCATATTGTCGATTAATCGCACATTACCCAAAAAAACGGCAATGAAGATATATACCCCTTTGGCATCATTCCAATGCGTAACAGTCTGAAGTTGTTCATCTTCCGCAATTTCAACGTAATCAATTTTAAATTCCGGACGTGATTTAAACTTGTCAGTTATCCACTTTTTTAACTCTTCAGGACTCAGCACGGTGTTTAGTTTCACTGCCTTAGTGAGCGTCTGATAGATAAAAGGAGCATTAAAGCGCTCGTTTTCAGTAAGACGCATATTACGTGAACTCATGGCCAGACCATCCTTTTCGCGTATAATCGGACAAGGTACAATTTCGACTGGCAACAAAAGATTTTTTACAAGTTGTTGTATGATAGCCAATTGCTGAAAATCCTTTTCCCCGAAATAGGCTTTGTCTGGCTCAACAATTTCGAGAAGTTTACGCACTACAATGGCTACTCCATTAAAATGTCCGGGACGTGATGCGCCTTCCATCACCTCTGACAATTTTCCGAATTCATATTGATCTGTCACTGGTTCAGGATACATTTCCTGTTCATCAGGTGCAAACAGGAAATCACATCCGACACTTTCAAGCATGATTGAATCCTGCACGATATTTCGCGGATATTTCTTCAGATCTTCCATGTTATTGAACTGAATCGGATTAACAAAAATACTCACGACAAGAAGATCGTTCTCGCGCTTTGCCTGACGCATCAAAGCAAGATGTCCTTCATGCAAAGCACCCATTGTCGGGACAAATCCAATTGTTTTGCCTGCCCTTTGTGCTTCAGCAATTTGCGCTTTAATCGCATCCGTTGTCGGGATAACTTTCATCATAATGGTATAAAATTACAGAATATTCTGCTGAAAATCAATTCTTCATGTATTGTACTCAACCTTAATTAGTTTGTCAACAAAGTCATGAGTTTAGTCTGGAAAGTTCAAATTCGAAGCTTGTGCATTCTGAAAAATGTGAGCCTACTGAAGTAGGTGATCATTTTGAGGACAAACATAACGAAGAAGTCGGACTTTACAGACAAACGGATTACTTGCAGATTTTAAGCATATCACTTTCCAAAGTACTCTTAGGCGTTTCAATAATCCGGCCTATTTCAACCTCGTTCCGGTAGAAAATGAATGTTGGAACCCGGTCAATATCATACACCGAAACATCGAGATCACGCGCCAGTTTCTGGGTATCGACTCCAATCATCGTGCATCTCTCAGGTTCAAAATCTGCCTGATCAAGCACTTTCAGAAATCTTGGAACCTGTTCCTTGCTGTCACCACACCAGGTTGCAAGCACAATAATGATTTGAATGTCAGACAAGGCTGTTTTCAATTGCGCCATAATGCCAAAGTCAGGCGTATAAGCCGGATATTCGCGTGCATACCACTCGGCAAATTCGCCACTTTGCAAACCTTGCCGGTCAATGAAATCGACCAAAACAGGCCTGTTTTTAGCAGTATCATTCACAACCACATTTAAATGCTGGGCCATCGTAATCACATTTAACAAAATGAGTGTCAACAGGATAGAAATCTTTCTCATAAAAGCATAAATTATTGATTAATTTTATCTCGTTTTTGAAATTATTACGCAAAAGTAAACCGAAAATCAATCATGACTCAATTTAAGAATAAAACTGTGCTGATTACCGGCGGCGCTTCCGGAATTGGAAGAATCATGGCAGAAAAAGCACTCCTCAAAGGAGCATCTACGGTAATTATCTGGGATATTAACGAACAGAATATGCGACAATTTCAGAACGAATTTTCTGATAAAAGACTGCTATTTAACAATGTAGATGTATCGAACAACGATTCGATTAGCAACGCGGTTCAAAAACTTGATGCATCACGACTTACGCCTGATATTCTGGTTTTGAATGCCGGAATAGTTTCCGGTAAATATTTCCACGAACATAATCCGGGTGAAATAGAAAAAACAATCGGTGTGAATACGTTGGGGTGCATGTTACCGGCGCGGGCTTTTTTACCAGCGATGATTCAACGAAAATCGGGACATATCGTAAGTATTTCATCCGCTGCCGGAATGCTGGCGAATCCAAAAATGGCTGTGTATGCAGCAAGCAAATGGGCTGTATTGGGATGGAGTGAATCACTTCGTCTGGAAATGAAAATGCTTAAAACTGGAATCAAAGTAACCACTGTTACACCGAGTTATATCAATACCGGCATGTTTGAAGGCGCCAAAGTAAATTTCTTACTACCAAACCTTAAGCCCGAAAAAGCTGTCCGGAAAATCATAAGTGGAATCGAAAATGATAAAATATTTGTCAGGATGCCGGCGCTGGTTTATTTGGTTCCGTTCCTTAAAGGGATTTTACCCTCTTCCTGGTTCGATCTTTTCATTGGAAAAGGATTGGGCGTTTATGCATCGATGCGTCAGTTTAAAGGTAGAAAGTAAAGAAATTGTGATTTAAGATTTTTTGTCATGGAAAACGAAATCCAACCTATCGATCCTTCCGAAATCATTCATCTGGAGCATATTGATGATGCGCTTTTACTTAAGCGGCTTACTTTATTTATTTATGATCTGTTACAACACAATTTTGAAAAACTGTGTGCTTTGATGTATCGGCACGATGTGAAGGAAAATTTATTTAATGATGCCTTATTGTTGCCGAACGATGAGGAAAGAGCCAAAGCCATCGCTAAAATAGTGATTGAACGCGAAATGTTAAAAATGAAGACGCGGGAAATGTATCGCACACACAAAAATGAAAATAAGTTAAAAGATAAATAAGTAACAAATCGAACTGAAAACAAAAAAAAGCCAACCTGTTCTAGGCTGGCTTTTTTTGTTTTGTTGATTCACTTATGAAATCGCAATTTCTCTGTCAATCACAGCCTTGGATTCTTCTCGTTTAGGTAACGAAAGTGCTAAAATTCCCTTATCATAGTCCGCTTTGATTTTGTCAAGATCAATCGATTTTGGCAAGGTGAATGAGCGGCTAAATGTTCCGTAGGCAAATTCCCTGCGAGTAAATTTTTCAGTTTTTTCTTCGTCTTCAACTTTACTTTCAGCTGAAACAGTCAAAACATTGTTGTTAAGACGAATAGTAAAATCTTCCTTTTGCATTCCTGGAGCTGCGAGCTCAAGCAGGAAGTTGTCATCGTTCTCTCGGATATTTACCGATGGAACAAGGCCTTTGAAATCATTGTTTCTGAAAATGAAGTTTTTGTCAAAATCTTCAAATAATTCTGAAAGCATGCCATTAAAGACCGGGCGCTGGTTAAATCTGATTAAGTTCATGGTTTTATCCTCCTATTATTTTGTTTGTTAATTATTGATTTACAATTCTGGATTCTCAAATTTTGTTCCAACTGCAAATCGATAATGAAACTCAGAATTTTCATGCTAATATGGCAGCTTACTTACATATAATCATGTCATTATGGCAGTTACACTAATTTAATACTCTATATTAAACTGTTTTATAATAACTTACAAAGTGATTGTAAATTTTGGATTTCATTAACATTTTAATCGATTGCTAAATACTACCTTTGTTTGCAGTCGAAACACTCAAATGGAAGATTTCAGTAAAAGCGTAAGTCCGGGAAAAGTTGTCTATCCGATATTAATCGGATTGGCAGTGGCATCCTGGATGCTCTACCGAAACTTTGACAAGGACGCGTTTGGTTTTTTTCAATGGACATGGATGGCCGGAGTCTGGCTTTTAGTCTCAATACTCATGATGGTTGTCCGCGACTTCGCCTATATAATTCGAATCCGCATTTTGACAGGCAATGAACTCAACTGGAAACAAGCCTTTCACGTGATCATGTTGTGGGAATTCAGTTCCGCGGTATCGCCTTCAGTGGTTGGCGGAGCTGGTCCGGCCATATATTTTCTTTATAAAGAAGGCATCAACTCAGGCAAAAGCACTGCGGTTGTGCTTACATCAATTTTTTTAGATGAAGTTTTCTATATACTTCTTGTTCCAGTCATGTTTTTTATTTTTCGTGACCATATTTTCCCAATCGACAGCTTTGGTTATGCAACACAAATTCAATCCGGACTCATTCTTGGTTATATTGCCATCCTGATATATACCTTGTTACTCGCTTATGCATTGTTTATCAATCCCTATTCATTTAAATGGTTACTTTCAAGAATTTTCATGCTTCCGATACTACGTAAACGCCGTATGCGCGCACGAAAATTAGCCAATCAATTGATAATCACATCTAACGAAATAAAAGGGAAACCGATATTATATTGGGTTAAATCATTTTTAGCCACAATGGTCTCCTGGTTTGGCCGTTTTAGCGTAGTAAATTTTATCTTCATGGCTTTCTTTTTCTCCACCCTGGGATTTTATGAACATGCTCTTATCATTGGCAGGCAACTTACAATGTGGATTATTTTACTTGTCAGCCCGACACCCGGTGGAAGTGGTGTTGCTGAATTCATCTTCTCTGATTTTTTGGGAGATTTAACGCCAAACATCGCTTATGCGGTTCCTCTTGCCCTTCTCTGGAGGTTAATTTCTTACTATCCTTACCTTTTCATTGGCGCATTTATTTTACCAGGTTGGTTTAAAAAAGTCTTTTCAAAAAAGACAATTTATAAAATTGTAAAATAATATCTGTTTGGTATTTAGTGAATTAGCAACATAAAACTGCCAATTCCGATTAAATCATAAGAATCCTTACTTTTGCAGTCTAATCAAATTTGTAAAAAATTGCAATCTCCAGTAGTAAGCATTGTCATTCCGGCATATAATGAGGAATCTGCTATCCGTCACGGGCTTGAACGGATCATCGAAATGAAATTCCACGAAATTTATGAAGTCATTTACATTGATGACGGATCGACCGATAAAACATTCGAAATCATCAGTGAATATCCTGTAAAATGTTACCGTCATTTTGTAAATAAAGGGTATGGTGCAGCCTTGAAAACAGGAATACGCAAAGCGAAAGGCGAAAAAATAGTGATTCTTGACAGCGACGGACAACACGATCCTAAATATATCGAAACGCTTATCAGGATGCTGGAAAACTACGATATGGTGATTGGTGAGCGCACCTCCGACTCGTTTCAGGTAAAACGCCGGCAAAGTGGCAAACAGTTGATTCGTTTGGTTGGTGAACATCTGGTTGAACAAAAACTACCGGATTATAATTCCGGATTCAGAGGATTTGACCGCAGTCTGATCAGTGAAATGCTTCATATCATGCCGAATGGTTTTTCTTTTTCAACCACTTCTACCCTTGCTTTTCTCAAAGAAGGTTATACAATTGGTACTTTCCCGATTGTGGTTGAAGAGAGGATAGGAAGAAACAGCAATGTAAAATTTGTGAAAGACGGTTCAAAAACCATGTTGTTGCTCATCCGTATCATCATGTTATTCAATCCGTTAAAGATATTTTTTCCAGCAAGTGTCTGGATGTTTATAATAGGTACAGGTTGGGGAGTTGCGGGTTATCTGCTTGCCGGACGTTTTCCAAATAGTGCCGTTCTGGTTGTGATCATGGGAATGTTTATATTTTTTATTGGCTTACTTGCCGATCAGATCGCCTTACTTAACCGTGCAAAACGTTAAATATGAGCAAGTTTGATTTTTCAAACCACAAAAACAACTGGACAGACCAGGAAGTTGAGGCGCATTGGGACCGCGTTTCTGGTATATATATTTCAGAAAATAATAAAGTCAAAAATGCGCATGATCAACGATTTACTGAAAGTTTAAAACATCTGAAGCTTGAGAACGCGCAAAAAGTCCTCAATATTTCGAGTCGTGATGCGGAGGCAGATTCTTTCATCAGAAATGCAAATCCGAAACTGCAGATTATCAACGCTGAAATTTCACAGGGTCTGATTAATGAAGCACGAAAAGTTAATCCAGCTGCAACGCAGTTGAAAATCAAAACCTATTCATCTTTACCATTTGAAAACGAACTGTTTGACAGAGTTTTAAGTCTGGAAACTCTCGAACATGCTGCTGATCCGATTGCATTTTTAAACGAACTACACCGCGTCAGCACCAAAAATGCCATCATGGTTTTAAGTTGTCCGCCAGCCACCAGTGAAATTCCATACAGAATTTTCACATCCATTTTTGGCGGACATGGCGAAGGTCCGCACCGATTTCCTTCATCTGAAGAAGTAAAGGTGATGTTTCGTAAAACGAACTGGAAACTTGTTTTACACAAAGGAACGGTACTGATTCCAGTCGGTCCGCAGGCTGTTCAGCAATTTGGTGAGCGCGTTATCAATGCTTTTCAGGGCAGTTTATTGGCCGAGTGTGGAATCCGTCAATTCTATGTCTGTGAAAAGTATTGAATCACTACAACAAGTCATGAACTCGCACCTTTGCAACCGGTGCGGCAGTTGTGTCGGACTTTCAGAAGGGAAAATCAGGTTCAGGGATAAAACAGGCACTTACACGCCGGAAATCCTTCATCCTATTGATGATCAATTGGCTGATACCTTATTGGAAGCCTGCAGCGGTAAAAATTTCAATTTCCCCGAATATCAGAAAAAAATCTATCCTGAAGCATCGCATTTTCATACTTTCATAGGTACCTACGAGCGAATCGGAATCGGTTTTGCGAAAAATTCTGAAATCAGAAGCAAAGGCGCTTCCGGAGGAATTATTTCATCGGTGCTCGTTTGGTTACTTGATCATAAATTGATTGATGGCGCTGTTGTTCTGGGCATGGATGAGAATGAGCCCTGGCTGACACAGGCATTTATCGCCACTACCCGGGAAGAAATTCTGAAAGCGGCACAAAGCAAATACATCATCAGTTCGACCAATGATATTTTGCCTGAAATAGCAGCGTTTAAAGGAAATCTGGCGTATGTTGGCCTTCCAGGACAAGTGCAGTCAATACGGAAATTGCAACAAATCGGGCATCCTTCAGTTCAAAATATTAAATACATTTTTGGACCGTTTTATGGTAACACCTTGCATTTTTCATCAATTAAAAGCTTTTTAAAAACCTATAAGGCCGATTCTTACGAAAATATTACCAAACTGTATTTTCGCTATGGCGAATGGCCGGGAAATATGCGCATCGAACTGAAAAGCGGCCGCATTATTGAATTGAAAAAATTTCACGCAAACTATCTGATACCGTTTCATATTTTGCGTAACAGTTTGTATTGCACTGATTTCGCCAACGAATTTACGGATTTGTCAGGCGGTGACGCCTGGGCTCCGGTGTATGAAGAACGTGGCAAAGGTTTCTCGATGATCATCAGCAGATCGGCAAAAGGCGATGAAATTCTATCTCAGATGGTGGCGGACGGGACAATTTCGTTCAGTCAGATTGAAGAAAATGAAGCCATCGATATGCATTCACATGGTTACGATTTCAAGAAACGCGGAAGTTTTATCCGTATCAGATTCAGGAAATGGCTTGGCAAAAGCATACCGGATTATGGTTATGAAATCAAGGGATTTCCTTTTTCGAGATATGTCATGGAACTGATTATCAGCACCATGTTCATTATTTTAAGTACAAATATGGCTCGTTGGACCATTGAGCAGTTTTCGCCCAGATTTGTCGGAAATTTATTCGAAAAGACACGGACATTATGGAAAAAATCGACCCACAAAATCAAGCGCAACGAACTATAACCACATGAGTAAATCGACAAAAGACCTGATTTTCAAAATAGCAGGATCAGCCATTATACTTTTTATTCTTTTCAGGTTTATCGATTTCGACAAGGAGACCTTCATGAACATTATCTCAAGACTTGATCTCCCGCTTTATTTTTTATCGTTAACCGGTGTAATAATAGTTCTGGGCATTAAAAGCTACCGCTGGCACTTAATTATCCAGCAACAAGGCTTTCATTATCCGGCCGGCAAATCGTTTGGTGCATATATGGCTTCTTTCACAATTGGTTTAATTACGCCAGGCCGGATCGGGGAAATTGCACGATTATATTATCTGCGTCAGGAAAACGAAATTGAATTTTTACCAGCATTTCGCACGGTTGTGGTCGATCGTATTTTTGATCTGGGAATGCTTGTATTACTTGGTTTTGCTGCTTTGCTTTTTTATACCTCGATCGGTATTACAAATCCTTATCTGGCCATAGGGATCGCGTTTATAGTATTTTTCTCAGGATTAATATTTACCAACTGGTTGTTAAAAAGGATTATAAAATTGAAGCGATTTGCTGAAAATCAAATCATACAATTCATAAACAGTTGTGTTGATGAGGCAGTAAACCGCCAGTCTTTTAAACTGTGGGCAATCACCTTGATTGCCTATCTTGCTTTTTATGGCGCTATCGCATTGATTTTTCTATCATTGGGTATTAAAATGTCATTGGCTGATATCGCACTGATTCTGAGTGTAGTCGGATTAGCAACCATACTCCCGTTTTCGTTTGCCGGATTCGGCACCCGTGAAATGAGTCTGGTTTTCCTTCTCTCCTATTATTCCATTTCAAGTGAAATCGCACTTTCATTTTCTCTGCTCCAGTTTACAGCTTTTTTTCTTTGGGGAGGGATTATCGGATTGATTTTCTGGCTGTTAATGCCGATTTCATTGCAGCAGATCAAGTCAGACAGTATGGCTTTAACCGGCATTTTCAAAAAGAAATAAGAGTTGTCTGTTTGAAATTATTCTGATACTATTCTTACAGATTTTGGAAATGAAACTTTACTTTCGTTCAATGTCTGAGCAAATCAACAGAATTGAAATTTTTCTAATTTAGCCGGATCAAGAAATAAGCATGCAGCGAATCAAAAGCAAATACATTCTTCCGTTGATAAACTGGACAGCGAAAAACAGCCGTTTATCCCTGCTTGTGATTGTATTTTTTGGTGCAGCTGCCATCATGACAAATCTCAACAATGGGTTGTGGACAAAAAAACATGGTGTGGTTATCCACGATGTGATCAGTTATTACAGCTATTTGCCGGCTTTATTCATCTATCACGACCTTAGTTTTTCATATCAGGATAAGAATCCGAAGTTTTTTGAAGGCAAAGATTTCCATTCTAAGACTAAAGATGGCAGACATTACCAGAAAATGACAATGGGATTGTCGTTTTTATATCTTCCATTTTTTTTGTTAGGTTACCTGAGTGCATGGCTTTCAGGATCACCCATGGATGGATATTCAGCGCCTTTTATGTTTTTCCTTGCGTTCGGATCTACTTTTTATGTAGTTGCCGGCCTATTTGTTTTACGAAAAACTCTGTTACTGTTTTTCGATGATATTAACACGGCTATCACATTGTTATTCATAACATTAGGCACAAACTTATTCTATTATACTACACTTGAAAGCACCATGTCGCATGCCTACAACTTCAGTCTGATCGCAGTTTTTCTATATCTGACAATCATTTGGCATGAACACCCAAACCAAAAGAACTCTGTTTTCATCGGGCTTGTTTATGGATTGATCACACTGATCAGACCAACAAACGGGTTGATTGTACTTTTCTTTATCCTCTACACTATCCGCTCAAAGAATGATTTACTTATAAAATTTGATTTTTTCGTAAAACATTTTCGTATGCTGCTGATCATTGCAATATTTGCAATTATTGTTCTGATTCCGCAGTTATTATTCTGGAAAATAAACACCGGTAATTGGTTATTTTGGTCATATAGCGAAGAAGGTTTTTTCTTTTCAAAACCTGAGATAATCCGGGGACTATTCAGTTACAGAAAAGGCTGGCTGTTATATACTCCCCTCATGATCTTCGGACTGGCTGGAATTTTTATGTTGCGTAACAGATTGAGAGATTTTTACATCCCGATTTTGATTTTTACAATGATTAATATTTACGTCATTTTCTCATGGTGGGACTGGTCCTATGGAGGAAGTTTCGGAGCACGCGCCATGATAGATACCTACGCGTTTTATTCGATTTCTATGGCCGCCTTCATCGGACAAATAAGGAATTCGAAGAGGTTTCTTAAAACTTTGACTCTGAGTCTGATGACGATTCTCTTTTTTTTCAATATATTTCAAACGCTTCAATACAAATATGGTGCAATTCATTTTTGTGAAATGTCGAAAGAATCGTACTGGCATTCGTTTGGAAAATTAGGTGCTGATAAAGAATTTTTCAATCTGCTTGAACCACTTGATTATAAGAAACTTATAAAAGGTGAATATGCTACAATAACCAAAATAAGAGAAACAATAGGACCTGATGCAGAAACAAGCTTTGAAGAAACCTCCTCTTCAGGCAACCATTTTTTGTCGTTAGACCATCGCTATTTTTTCAATAATACTGCTCTTCAAAGTAAAATAAAAAAACGCAGCGGAGAGCATTCGATTCTTCTTTCAGGCGATAGTAAATTTGGAGCAAGTACTGAGTTTTATGTAAGACCCAGAGAAAAATATTTACTTTCAGTGTGGAAATACCCAAACAATTCTGCTGCATCACTGGTAATTGCTGCTGCTGATCCAAAAGAATATTATTTTCAAAAGGAAACCATCACTCGGGTTGATTCAAGTGGTTGGGGATTGATAACCATTGAAGCTACCATTCCAGATTCATGTAACGGAAAATATCGTGTGTATGTCTGGAATAAAAAAAATGATTCGGTATTTTTTGATGATTTGAAAATCAGTAAACTGAAATAAATCTACAGGTAAAATAAAGGATGGTCTACTCCTGGAAATAAATTCTTTTCACTCTTCTCGAGATCCTTGTTAAAATTTCATAAGGAATTGTTTCTGAATCTCTTGCAATTATCTCAATGGGATGACGTGAATCAAAAATTACTACAGCATCCCCTTCTTCGGCATCAATATCAGTCAAATCGATCATGCACATATCCATACAAACACTTCCAATAATCTTCGATTCCTTTCCATTTACCCAAAGCTTCCCTTTACCATTACTCAGTAAACGCGAAAGGCCATCGGCATAACCAATCGGCACAATACCTATCCGGGAAGGCCGTTCAGTATAACTGCTTCTATTATATCCGACACTCTCATTTTCAAACAAGTTTTTGATTTGAGTGATAGTCGATTTCAAAGATAAAACCGTTTGCAACGAATCTTTTTCTTCCTCAGTATTAGGAACACCATATAGTCCAATCCCAAGGCGCACCATTTCAAAACCTGCATCGGCAAAACGAGTGATTCCAGCCGAATTAAGGATATGACGTATAAATGACTGCGGAAGTTTTTCACTGAGCATCTTACTCATTTCCAGAAATTTACTGATCTGATTATGTGTAAATTCATCATGTTCGATGCTATCGCTGGCCGCAAGATGCGAAAAAACAGATTTAACACATAATTCGGGATTCGAAATCAGCTTTTCAATCAAACGTGGTATTTCATTTTCCATGAAACCAAGCCGGTGCATCCCGGTATCGAGTTTGATATGTACATTTATCTTTGATGATGGCAGATGGTTTCCATTTTGCAATGTTTGAAGAAGAAAATCCAAAACCCTGAAACTAAAAACCTCAGGCTCAAGATTGTTTGAAATCATCGATTCAAGACTATGTTCTTCAGGGCTCATCACCATTATTGGCAAGGTAATTCCTGATTTTCGCAATTCAATTCCTTCATCGGCATACGCAACAGCAAGGTAATCAACATGATGAAATTGTAACGTCTTGGCAATTTCAAAACCACCGCTTCCATAACCAAAGGCCTTCACCATGGCCATAATCTTCACACCCGATTGCAATTTTGAACGATAATAATTAAGATTAGCTACCAGATTATTTAACTCAATCTCGAGCACTGTTTCATGCGCTTTTTGTTGTAACCGCTTGACGATCTTCTCAAATTCAAAAGTTCTTGCGCCTTTTAAAAGTATGGTTTCATTAGAAAAATGATCACTTCTGAACTGCGAAAGGTAATTTTCTGTGGATGAATAAAAAGATTTTTCCATCTTAAAAAAAGCAGATTGCCGATGGATAGCCAGCCCGATACCAATAATTTTATTGATGCCTTTTGCAGACAACATACGCGCGATGCCGGCATACAAATCATTTTCACTTTGTCCACTTTGCAAAATATCCGATAATATCACCGTTTTATTACTATGCTGATTTTGCTGATTCAAAAAATCAAGTGCAATGGCCAGCGAATTAATATCCGAATTATAACCATCATTGATAATTGTGCAGTTGTTTATACCTTCTTTTAGTTCAAGTCGCATTGCAACCGGCAATAATTGCATCATTCGTTGTGAAATAACCACATCAGAATAATTCATGTCCAGCATGAAAGCCCAGCAATGAATAGCGTTTTCGATGGAAGCTTTGTCAATAAACGGAATCGTAATTGATACATTCCGGCTCGAATAAGTAGCCGTAATAACAGTATGGTTACCAGCAATAATTGTACTTTTTATTTGCAGATCGTTCCGCTCACCCAATCCCCACGTAAATGTTTCAATGTTTGTTTTCCAGTCACATTCATTAAAAGCGGCTATAATTTCAGGGTAATCGGTACAATAAAACAGTTTCTTTGATGTAGAAAACAACCTTAATTTCTCGTATGCCTTCTCCTTCAGACTTTCAAAATTCTCATTATGCGCTTGTCCGATATTCGTTATAATTCCAATATCGGGCAAAATCACCGATTGAAGTTTCTGCATTTCGCCTGGCATCGAAATACCTGCTTCAAAAATGGCCAGTTCATGCCGGCTTTCCATCTTCCAAACCGAAAGCGGCACACCAATCTGTGAATTATAGCTTTTCGGACTCCGGACAATGTTTTTATCAGGATTCAATAACTGGAAAAGCCATTCTTTCACGATGGTTTTGCCATTACTCCCAGTGATTCCAATTACAGGGATGTCAAATTTTCTCCGGTGATTTTCAGCCAGCAATTGCAAAGCACTGAGTGAATCATCCACACAAACAAAAATCGCATCCGGCAATGAATCATAGTCAATTACCTTAGGTTGAACAACAAAAGACCGTACACCTTTGTCGTACAGTTCTTTGACAAACCGATGCCCATCGTTACGCGATGTTACAATTGCGAAAAAAAGTGTTTGTTCAGGATTGTTTAACTGACGGCTATCAATAAGTAATTCACTGACAGTATGATTCTCGCCTTTATCATGAATTAAATCTCCATGAATAACGGACGCTATGTCACGCAATGTATATGATTGGTGAAGCATTTTCGTTAATTGGCCGGTGGCGTATTTGTTTTCAACGGATTGGTCAGCAATGATTCATGCATCCTGCGGTTTCGTATGATATCAATGGCGAGGTAAACTGCCTGCCGGAAAGATTCTTCGGATGCAATGCCTTTACCACTGATTTCATAAGCAGTTCCATGAGCCGGTGATGTGCGAACCACAGGTAATCCTGCAGTATAATTTACACCACCTTCAAATGCGATACTTTTGAACGCGGTCAATCCCTGATCATGAAACATCGACAAAATTCCGTCATATTTGGTCCAGGCTCCCGAACCAAAAAAGCCATCCGCCGGGAATGGGCCAAAAACCAGAAAGCCATCCGCTTTTGCTTTTTCCATGGCCGGAATTACCACATCGATCTCCTCATTTCCAAGTAAACCGCCATCACCTGCATGAGGGTTAACGCCCAATAGAGCAATTTTCGGTTTCAAAACATTAAAATCTTTAATCAGACTTTGATTTAAAATCTTTATCTTACTTAATATCAATTCTTTGGTTATTGTCTGCGGTACTTCCTTCAATGGAATATGCCCGGTGATTGTTCCAACACGTAAAGTGTTCCAAACCATCAACATGAGTGGTTGTACATCACCAAAGCGGGACGAAAGGTATTCAGTATGGCCAGGGAAATCAAATTTTCCGGACTGTATATTTTGTTTATTGATCGGAGCAGTTACCAATACATCAATTTTTCCATTTTTAAGGTCGGCAACGGCCATTTCAAGTGCCTGAAAAGCAGCCTCACCCGCTTCTTTTGTCGATTGCCCAATTTCAATCCTTAAATCATTTTCGGTACAATTGATAAAATTGATTTTTTTTGTATTAGCCTGCCCGGCATCCCTGATACTATTAAAAGTCAGATCATGTCCACTGACAAATTTCTTGTGAAATGCAGCCACTTTTGCATGGCCATATATGATTGGCGTAAATAACTCAAAAACACGGAGATCAGACAGGGTTTTTAATATAACCTCATAACCGATTCCATTGATATCACCATGTGAAATACCAACTTTTAAACGAATATCCTGTGTTTTATTTGATGAATCTTCCATAATTGTAATCTATCTTCTTCATGCAAAATTAGGCAATTTTGGCTTATACATGAGGTGAACCGAAAATCAGAAGCCTATTCGGTGCAATACGGGGATGTTTAATAGGATAAGTAGGCATGAATCAACATCAGGATTGTTGTGAATACTATTCAAACCAGGATGTTTTGGTTTTCCTTCAGAAATTGTATTATGGGATCAGATCATTTGTCTTTTCAACAGAAGTTCAAAGATGATTTGTGCTATTTCACTGTCAGTCAATGTACTATTATTAAAATGTATATCAAAATTGATCTCATTTATATTCTTTTTACCAAAATCAATAAAAAGCTGCTCCCGGTTTTTATCAGTTTCAGTAACAAGTGTTGCACTCTCATTCAAACTAATATTCCGTTTACGTGCCATGTTTTTTACTCGCCAGTCAAACGGAGCCTCCAACCTGATATGCAGACCATCCGACAGATCACTTGTTACAGCAGCGCCTGCCCTTCCAACCAATACAACATTACCATCTATCGCAATATTCCGAATCAGGGTTTTGATCGATTTACGGATCGAACTATCACTTTTGTAATATTTACTTCCAAATGCCCTTATTATTTCCTCGAGATGGCTGTGCTTCTCCGCATTAAAAACTGTTTTTATTTTGTGCTGATCAATATGTAACTCTTTGGCTGATAACTCAATAATCTCCTTATTTATCAATTTCCATTTGATTTTGCTTTGTTGATTGATGAGATTCACCAATTCTTTGGAGATTTCATAACTATCACATCCGGTTTGACGTGAAATGGTAATGAATGGATGTTTTTTACCTTTATTCAGCAGCATTTTCTCCTGAAAACGCTCATCCAGATACTCACTCAGATTAATTGCCATTTTTTTAAGAATTAAAATGAATAACCCAATATTTCTGAATTTCTT
>CAJBPB010000153.1 GCA_903957365.1 uncultured Bacteroidota bacterium | reverse complement strand
TGCCATGCGCCGTCACGACAGCGTTGGAGCCCAGAAACAAAGAACGCGCCGCCGGCAGATTGCCACCACTGCCAAAGTCCGAGAACTTGACGCAGGTTTCCATCTCATCGACCAGGATGCCGTTGTACATGCCAGCGCCACCCTTGAAGATCTCGGCATCTTTGCCAAATCTGGTTTTTTGTATTGTATCAATATGTCTTCCTTCAACGATCAAATCACGAATTTCATTTTCAATAGGATAGAAAAAAATTCTGGAATAAATATAACTGATAAATTCACTGCTTACAATACGAAAACCATAACTTGTTTTAAACCAAACCGGTGGATCATAAGAGTCATCAATATCTGTGATAAGGCCAATTTTACGATCTGGAAATGCCTTGCTAAACATCAGATATGACCTTCTGGCATGCGCCCCAACTGTGTAAATATCAAAATTTTTATTTGGAACATTTCCATTTTCCATACTCATCTTTAGCGCTACCGCTGTTGAATAGGTTCGGTCACGAACTACATTTGACGGAATACTGACTGTATAGATTGAATCTCTGAAAAGCATCATTTTCATGCTTTTAGCTGATGCATCTGCCATATTAGAATAAGGCGAAGAATAAGACCATTGGGTTATGGGTACTCCGGTAATAATCATCCACTTATAATCATTTTTATAATAGAATTCAATGGCATTTTTCAATCCCTTTTCCGGAATCCAGCCCTCAACAACCAATACATCTGACGAAGTTGGTTCCTCAATCGCAAGAAAATCGTAAGTGTTTAGTAACAGAATATAAAATAGTAAGAATGTTATCGGAATCAAAACCAACCATCCCCAAAGTGTTGGTACGGTTAATAGTTTCTTTTTAAAAAATAGTGACATATTATTTTTTGATTAGCGAAACAGTAAGTAGTTTAATTTTGCCTGAAAAAGCAATTATGGGATTAAAGTTAGCATATATTCGTAAAAACTACCAAAAAAGTAAATTATCTGAAGAAACCATTTCAGGAAATCCTTTTGAATTGTTTGAAAAATGGTACGAAGAGGCTATTAAAGTCCTTGAAAATGAGCCTAATGCAATGGTTTTATCCACAGTATCAAATAATAAACCTTCAGCACGGATTGTTTTATTAAAGGAACTCTTAGATGAAACATTTCTTTTTTTTACAAATTATCTCAGTCGTAAAGGGAAGGAAATAGAGAATAATCCAAACGTTGCGTTAACTTTTTTCTGGCCGGTTTCTGAACGACAGGTTCGTATTGAAGGAGTTGTTGAAAAAATCGATGCAGTATCATCGTCAAATTATTTTAATATCCGACCGGAAGAGAGTCGTATCAGTGCAATTATTTCTCCACAATCACAAGTTATTTCCGCTAAAAAGATTTTGGAAACTGAATATGCCTTATTTGTGAGCGAAAAGAAACCAATTCAGCGTCCCGATTATTGGGGTGGATATCGTTGCATTCCTCAAACCATCGAATTCTGGCAAGGTGGAGAACATCGATTACATGACAGGATCAGATTTATCAAAGAAAAAACTACATGGAAAACAGAACGTTTGGCTCCCTGAAACAACCAATCACCTTGATTATGGATGTAAAATGATACTTACTGATGTTGAGGCCTGAGTAAATCATTAACTGTTTTAACCGGATTAAATGTGATTATCGGGGTCTCAACAAAAACTGTAATCCAATCAGCCATAGCACCATTCCAGAGACCCGGAAGTTCCAAGGCTTTTAAACTGCGGCCGTCTTTTGATTTTACAGAAATAAAACCAGTCTCATGATCCACAAAATCAGGCAGATTAAATTTTTCGCCTCTAAAATTAAACACGCCACATACCAGATCTACCGGATTAAAATGTGTAGCATGGGTTACAATTTTCATCTGTGATTCTTTTTTCAGATCCATTTGTGATGATTCAACAATTTGAAGGGAAATTTCACCATGACTATTTTTTATCCAAAATGGTCCACCACCAGGTTCACCTTCATTTTTGACCATACCACAAATCCGTATTGGTCTGTTTAACAACAAATACAAACTTTCGACCTGTTCAATTTCGCTCAAGGCTTCGAAAGACTCAGGAATGTTTATCATCAACTTCTTACTGGCGAATGCTCGAATTTCTGCGATTTCATCTTTTGTAACAAACCCATCATCAAGTAAATCAAGAAATTCAAAGGTTTCGTTCTGTAACATAATCAAAAGTCCTCCGATGGCTTTTTTGTAAATATAAGTTTGCTCACGAAGATGATCAGGAACGATATTATCAATGTTTTTGATGAAGATTATTTCCTCAGTCAAATCATTCAGATTTTCGATAAGAGCACCATGTCCGCCCGGTCTGAATAACAAACTCTGGTCATCATTCCGAAAAGGATAGTTCTCAAGATCAACTGCGATGGTATCTGTGGATGGTTTTTGTTCAGAATAACTGATTTCGTATTTTACATTAAAAGTCTCTTCATACTTTTTAGTGACTTTTTGTATCGCCTCTTCAAATTTTATCCGGTGTTCAGTTGAAATTGTAAAATGAACTTTCGCGATACCATCTTCGTCAGTGCTGTAATGGGCGGCTTCGACCAAATGTTCTTCAACAGCCAGACGATTGCCGTCAGGATAAGCATGAAATCGCAACAAGGCTTTTGGTAGATTACCATATCCCATACCCTCATCCAAGAGAAGTATCTTCACTATTTCATCGTATCTTTTTGAAACAATTAAATCATTGATGTCCATTGACTTAGATCGAATTGCTTCACATAATTCCTCATAGAAAGCGAAGCTCCTGAGGTGTTCGAAAAAATAACCAATGCTATTATAATCACTTCCACTTTCAACCTTTAGAATAGATTCGGGGCTACCATCAAATGTCTGAATAAATTCAAACAAATGTTTGAACATCCTGCTTGCGGCTCCAGATGCAGGGACGAATTTCAATAATTCAAATTTATTTTTTTCAGCATCGAAATGTCTCACCAACTCATCTACTTTGCTCTCCGAAAGTATTACAATACCATCGTCTTCAGTCGCAGCACGTACGAGATTAATAAAGGGAAATCCGTGTGTAAAATCTGTAATCTGTTGATTTATTTGATCTTCTGAAATGTTTTTTTTCGAGATCTGGATCTTGTCATTGTCAGTAAATATAAAACTCATAGGGATTTGGTTTTTAAAACACAATCAAAGTTACATAATGATTTTGGTATATGTGTAAAACAAGAATAAAAATGTCAATACGATTTTGAAAATTTGTCGGATAAAGTAAAAATTTACTACTTTTGCAGCACCTTTAGCCCAGATGGCGAAATTGGTAGACGCACCAGCTTGAGGGGCTGGCGCCGGTTACGGTGTGCAAGTTCGAATCTTGTTCTGGGCACAGTTTATTTTAAAACTGTGATGTTTGCCCAAGTGGCGGAATTGGTAGACGCGCTACATTCAGGGTGTAGTAACCGCATGGTTGTGTAAGTTCGAGTCTTATCTTGGGTACTTTTTTTGAATTTAAAGCCCTGAATATCAACAAGATATTCAGGGCTTTTTTAATGACGGGACGAATAGTTTCAATTCTGTTTTCTAAAGGTTTCTTATTTTATAGTTATTGATGATCCAGAATCTTCAATATTTTAAATGTTATATTAAGTTGTTTTTTAGATAGATTAATCACTTTTGAATTACTCAACTCTTTTTATCACCTATCTTGAATGATTAATGAATTAATTCAGGAATAATCTAAATCCAGATGTAATATTGAGTCAATTCTATATTGATAAATTATGTCTACCCATCTCTCGTCACTCCTATAATTATGAATTCTCCCCTTATTTTGATGTCGTTTATTGGATGTATTCCGTAAATTTGTCCAAAATACTGGTAATTCATGAAATTGTTTCGTATCATTTGTTTTGTTGCAGCGAGTTTTGGAATGACGGTTTCTGGACAGCAGGGTGGGGGGAAATCCTTTATTTTTAATGCCCGGAATTCAAGTACCGAAGCGACGAAAAATAAATACGATTTACTTTTTCTATTGACCAACGGTAATCCTAAACAGTTGTCCGCCATTAATATAACCTATGTTGTTTACTCAAATTTTTATTTACAAAAAACATCCTATTCAACTTCTGAGATCTATTTAAAAATAAATAATATACAAGTTGAGGGTGATACAGTATACCGGTCATTTGGAATCAGCTCATCTCTTCGCCCAGACTGTTTTGAAGGGAAGTTTACCTTAAGTAGTCAGGGAGAAATATTACAGAATAAATCGTTAAAGCTGACCGGTATTGCTCTTAATCAGGGTGTGAGAATTGGATATTGTGATTTTGAAGAAAATTCATCTACAAATATTGAAGGTGTTTTAAGTGATTTCAATTTTTCGTTACTGGCTGCTGAAGAACTTGAGAATCGTGTCAATAATATTAATGCTTATTGGGCTTGTAGTCTTCTGGTTGATAGCTTAAAAACGGAAATTGACCAAAATGGAATCAATAATAGCACCGATATTTCTGAATTATTTGTGTTTTGGGATAAAACAAGGAAATCATCTGTCATTGCATCAGAATCAATAAATAATCCTATCCTTGGCCTTGATCGCAGGGATCCGGCTGGTTTAATCGAAAAGAAAGAAAGTACAGACAGATTGAACCTGCGGTTTCATACTCTTTTAGGAAATGAACTTGATAAATTAAAAAGATCCGATTTTAATACCTTAATTGCAAAATCATATCTTCAATCATTACAGCAATATCGTATTTCATCAAGAAAAGTTGGTTTTTATGATTCGAATGTTTTTTCCGAGGCGTCATTGATGAAAATTGATCAGTCATTTGTGGATTGGGTTAATAGGTTCGATTTAAAAGACAGCCGTAATTCAGTCGCGCAGAATATTTATGATGGACTGAAAGAAACCGGATTTGAAATGTTTGCGAAGGATGATCTGGCTGGTGCAATATCGATATTTACTGATTTAAAATTGTTTGAAAAGGCTTTTCCGGTATTGATAAAAGATCCACAGGTTAATGAAATATTTATCAAAGCTAAAGAAGGATTGTTAAATTCCTATTTACAGATTGCTTCTCGTGCCATGCTTGCCAATAACAATGTTATGGCAGCAAAATATCATCACAAAGCTGAGGAGTTCAGAAAAAGGTATTATGCTGAAGACCAGTTGGAAAAGATAAATGATAATACCGGGAATCTGGTATCAGCCTATTACGAAAAGGGATTGGATTTTATAAATAAGAATCAGTTGGATGATGCTATTCTGATGCTGGAAAAGGCACAAAATACGTCTGTTACATTTGGTAATAAACAATATCTTGATAGGATTCATTTGAAATTGAAATGGCTTCATGAAAAGTTATACCTGGATTTGGTTTCAAATGCTGAGAAACTTTATGAGGAAGGATATGAAAATCAGGCTGCTCTTGAAAATGAAAAAGCACTTCTTTATCGGGACGAGCATTTGTCATACTTAGAAACCTCAACTGAAGCGATCATGTTTCAACGCAAAATGAAACAGCCTGTTGTCAGCCGTTCAATCGAAACAGGAATTTCATCTGCGCAACAAGGGAAAGCCAAACAGGCACTCGAGGCATATAACAATGCACGCCTCATTGCGGATGAATTCAGGATTATGGTAGATCCTTCAATAGATTCGTTGACTAAAGCGGCGGCAAGACCTGTTATTATTGAGACCATACGCAGTGCTAATTCAAAAGTCTGGGCAAACGATATGAATGCTGCTCTAAAAATATACAGTAATGCGAAAGAAATGCAGCAAAAGTACCAATTGGAATCTGACTCAGCAATTCAGGATGAATTCAATCGCCTCGATAATAAAATGAT
>CAJBPB010000152.1 GCA_903957365.1 uncultured Bacteroidota bacterium | reverse complement strand
TACAGGATTCACGGCCAAACTCGGATTGGTTCCTATGTTCACTGCCGGCATCGATGCCAAGGACAAAGCCCCGGCCCCGGCAGGTGCATTGCTCTCGAGTGTGCTGATGAATCTCGGCTTTGTTGGTATTTTCCGCACCTATATCATTGTGGCTCATACTCCTTTGCATCACTGGGCAAATCTGGTAATTTCAATTGCGGCATTTTTATCCGTTTTTGTGGCAACGGTATATATGATCAAAGTAAAAAATATTAAACGTATGTTAGCCTATTCGGGCCTGGAACACATGGGATTGGTAATGCTGGGAATCGCGGCAGGAGGCATCGGATATTATGCAGCTATTTTGCATATTGTACTGCATGCTTTTGTGAAATCGAGTCTTTTCTTTCAGTTTAACCAGTTGTATCGGGTGTTTCAGAGTAAAAGCATTTATTATGTCGGGAATTATTTCAAATATAATACCACTGGTGCGATTGTGCTTTTGCTTGGTTTTATCAGCGCGACCGCGATGCCTCCTTCCGGATTATTTGTGAGTGAATTTCTTATCTTCCGTTCCATGTTCGAAGCACAGCAACTGTTACTTCTGATTTCAGTCTTGCTGCTTCTGACCATGATTATCTGGGCTTTTGGTAAGAATATTTTTAAAATTCTGTTTATTCCACCGGTTGGATTCGACGAAAGTACACTGGTCAGGATCAGTCCATGGGAATCGGTTTCACAATTCGTTTTGCTGGCCACAGCGGTTTACCTTGGATTGAATCCTCCCGCCGAATTTGTGCAGTTAATCAACGACAGTATCACTTTATTACCGAAATAATATGGACTTTATAAGCATAAAAAACCATCAGACTGTGCCTTTGGCAACTATTCCGGTTTCAGCCTATGAGACGTTTTTTGAATTAAATACTGGATTCATCGCTGATCATACTGATCGGCATTGTGTGAATTATTTTGGATATCCGGTTGATAAAATGATCATGCTGATTTGCTGTATTGCGGATGATACCACGCGTGAAATATATGTTTCGGGTTGTCTGGTTCAACCTGATACAAAACTGAAATCATTCACATCGAAACTTTTGTGTTTTGAAAAATTTGAACGGGAGATCCACGAAAATTTCAAAATTGATTATATCGATCATCCCTGGTTGAAGCCTGTACGGTATGCGGGGAACCGTTCGGATAAATCTAAGAATATTGCCAGTTATCCCTTTTTTGCCATCGAAAGTGAAGAATTGCACGAAGTAGGCGTTGGACCGATCCATGCTGGTATTATCGAACCCGGTCATTTCAGGTTTATCTGTAACGGAGAACAAATTCTGCATCTTGAAATACAGTTGGGATATCAGCACCGGGGGATTGAGCAACTTTTCATTGAAAAGAAAACGATGCTCCAACGTATCACTTTGGCTGAAAGCATCACGGGAGACACAGTGGTTGGCCATGCTTCAGCATTTTCTTATTTATGGGAGAGTTTATGCGGATTTGAAGCTCCTCATGACATTCATTTTTCGCGTTTACTCGCACTTGAGCTCGAGCGTATAGCAATCCATACGGGCGATTTAAGCGCGGTTTGTACCGATATCGCCTACCAGTTGGGAAGTTCGGTTTACGGTCGTCTGCGCACACCCATTATTAATTTTATGCAGGAATGGGGTGGCAATCGATTGGCCAAAGGTTTTGTCCGGCCTGGCCGGAACCAGTTTCCTTTTACACCGGAACTTGCCAAAAGACTCAACGAAGTTTTTGATGCTTTTGAGCCTGATTTTGATGAGATGAGCGATGAAATTTCCAAATTGCCCAGTGTTTTATCTCGTCTGGAACGCACCGGGGTGGTTTCAATGGATGATACACTTGCCATCGGTGCGGTTGGAATGTCAGCACGCATGGGTGGCTTAAACCGCGATATCCGTACTTCGCATCCTTATGGAATTTATCCTGAACTACATCATCAGCCCATTATCAAACATCATGGCGATGTATATTCGAGGGTGCAGATCAGAAAACAGGAAGTGAAACAAAGTATGAAGTATCTGAGGCAACTGATCCATGAAATTCCACTTCATATTGCGCCTGATACCCGATTGGAAAATCCAAAACCGGATTCATTTACACTTTCACTGGTTGAGGGCTGGCGTGGTGAAATATGTCATTGCGCCATCACGGATGCGAAAGGTGAACTGGTGCTTTACAAAATCAAAGATCCTTCGTTTCATAACTGGCTGGCGCTGGCTTTGGCTGTAAGAAACAACGAAATTTCCGATTTTCCGGTCTGTAACAAGAGTTTTAATCTGTCGTATTGCGGGCATGACCTTTAGTGGGGCCTTATTATGAATTTTGAACGTATCTTGAAAAAATTCAAAGTGTAAAATGCAAAGTCAAAATGCAATGAAAAATTCAAAGTTAAAAAGCAATGAATATTAACCTGATAAATAATGAATTATGAGTGAATTTTCAGATAGTTTATCGGAACGGTTCTTGAATTTTGCGGTCAATATTATGAAGCTTGACGCTCAACTTTGTAAAACATATTCAGGTCGTCATATTTATGGTCAACTTTTTCGTGCCGGAACTTCCGCAGGAGCTAATTATGAAGAAGCGAGGGCTGGAGAAAGTCGGGCAGATTTTATTCATAAGATGCAGCTGGTTTTAAAGGAACTTCGTGAGTCCCATTACTGGATTAAACTCATTATTACTTCAAAATTAGTAACGACACATGAAGAAGCGTTAAAATTCCTTTTAAGAGAATCGATGGAATTAGCTGGCATTACAGCAAAATCAGTACTTACAGCAAAATCGAAAAAAGAATAGAAATTGTGTATGCAGGACTTGCATTTTGTCTTTGCACTTTGCATTTTACATTTATTTGAAAATAAAAGAGGGAAGCACGAAGTCGGAAGCACGAAGTTAAATAATATATAAGAAAAAAGATAAATAAAGACATAAGACATTAGCAAATGAGAACAATCACATTCACAATGGAAAATCCACTTCGGTCTTCGGTCTTCCGACTTCCGTCCATGAATCAATCTGTTCATTCTCATCAGAATCAATAACATCACTTAAACTATGTTCGAAAACATAAAAATACTATTCCACCAGGGAAAACAATTCATTCCCAATGTAACCACGGTTGAAGTTCCTGGTATTTTCAGGGGACGGCCTGTGATCAGCATGGTAAAAGTTGACGAATCAGCTTTACGTGATTTGTGCCCGACCAATGCTATTACATTGCAGCCGGTCAGTATTGATCTCGGCAAATGCACTTTCTGCGGTGAGTGTGCCAGGGCATTTCCTGATAAGGTGATGTTCACAAAAGACTATAAATTGTCGACAAACGAACGTGATCGCCTGATTATCCATGAAGGCGAAGACAAGGCTGTTGAGGTAAATCCAGAAACTGTCAGAAAAGAAATTCACCGTGTTTTTGGCCGTTCGTTAAAACTGCGGCAGGTTTCGGCAGCCGGCGACAACAGCTGCGAGTGGGAACTGAACGCCGCCAACAATGTGCAGTTTGATATGGGACGCTTCGGAATTGAATTTGTTGCTTCGCCGCGCCATGCCGACGGAATCGTTATTACCGGTCCTATTTCGGAAAACATGGCTGTTCCATTACAGATTTGCTATGATGCTGTTCCTGATCCAAAAATCATTGTGCTCGTTGGTACAGACGCGATCAGTGGAGGTATTTTTGCCGGAAGTCCGGCCTTAGACCGCAGTTTTCTTGATAAATATCCTGTCGATCTGTACATTCCTGGCTACCCTGCCCACCCTCTTACTATTATCAATGGTCTGCTCGATCTGACAAGGAAACTTTCAAGAAAATAATTCTGATCATTACCAGGAGTGTAAAGCTCTGAAAAACAAAGAATAGAATAGTATTTTTTGTTAAAATTACTATTAGAACTTTCCCGTTATTTAAACTTTTTTGAAAATATTTCAATTATTTTCGTTTGAAATTGCAACCCTTCTGATTTTTTGGTGTCAATGTTGTTGTGAAATATTAAAACGGATTTGAGTGGAGACTACCGTCCTCGACATACACAGTGAGCTTGTAAAATTGAGTGCCGTTGGTGACAGCAAGGCGCAATACCAATTGTACAAATTATACGCGAAAGCCATGCTCAACGTGAGTTATCGGATGATGCACAATGTAGAGGATGCCGAAGATATGCTGCAGGAAGCTTTTATCGAGGCTTTCAAAAAACTAAAATATTTCCGTTTTGAAGCAACGTTTGGCAGTTGGCTCAAGAAAATCGTTATCAACCGGTGTATGAATGAATTGCGCCGCCGTAAAGCGAATCTGCAATTTTTTGAAGATATGCAGCTTTTCGAGCAACGCGCAGAAGAAGAAATCATCTTGCCCGAACTGAGTGCCGATAAAGTAAAAAAAGCCATGGAAAGTCTGCCGGGCGGCAGCCGGATGATTTTCTCGCTTTATGTCCTCGAAGGTTATGATCACAATGAAATATCTGAGATTTTAGGTATATCGGTCTCCACATCAAAATCACAATATATGCGTGCACGATTGCAGGTAAAACAATTACTAATACAACAAGGCTATGAAAACTGACCGTCTGGAAAACTTTATTATCGAAAACAAAGCTGATTTCGATACGCTGGAGCCTTCTGAAAAATTGTGGGATAGAATAGAATCTGAACAAAAGCACAGGAAGAAATTCAAAATCAGGCCACTTCTATATAAAATTACAGCTGCTGCAGCAATTTTTGTGGCCGGTTATTTTATGAGCAACCTGATACATTACCGCACATCGCCCGTTTCTGATAAGTTGACTGAAAGCACTGTTTCGCCTGAGGTACAGGCGTTTCTCGAGGCCCGTGCCTATTACACTTCGTTGATCAACCAGAAGGAATCACAGGTTTTTCAGCTTGCAGGTGATAATCTGCAAATAAAGAATGACATCAGCGACGAATTTCAAAATCTGGACAAGATTTACAAGGAACTTGAGGATGATTTGTCGGATCAGGTGGCCAACGAGGAAGTGAT
>CAJBPB010000151.1 GCA_903957365.1 uncultured Bacteroidota bacterium | reverse complement strand
CGTACCAGATTATCCCTAAAATAGGGGAATACCCATAGATTAGATTCAATATAGGTAAAAAGAAAAAAGAATATTCCAGTTCCCCACATCCAGATATAAACTGGCCAGGGTTCGGTTTTGGTAAAAACAGTTTTGAAAAAATTGAACCCAAAAAGAATCCATGATACAATGATGGGTATGGCCAGTACAGGAGGAAACTCCCAGTATTCTCTTCCACCAAATATCCCCATCAGGTATGAAATGATGACCAAAACGCCTGTTGAAATGAAGATCCACAAATGTATTTTCACAAGCTTATCCGAAAACAAGGTCACATTACAATATTTAGGAAGGTAATAATAAACTCCACCAACAGCGCTCAAAAATATCCAGGCGATCACCAGTGAAACATGCAAGGGTCTGCATTTAATAAATGGTATAAAATCAAAAAAACCTGGTATTACAGATTGAAATGCACCGATCATCCCAAAAACAACACCTCCAAATAAAGCGAGTATGGCGAACAAAACAAAGTAAATACTAATTTCCTTTTTCATCTCTTCCTTTCCAGTTAACAGTTCCATCATAATTAATTTTGAATTTTTTAACAGGTGAAACACCAGTTTTGTCAGTATAAGTAAGGAAAGCTACAATTTCATCTTTTTCTTCTTCAGTCAGATTAAGATTAGGCATGCGTAAAGTGCCATTTTGAAGGAAGGCTTTCACATAAATAGCACCCTTTCCCGGACTTGAAATTACATTGGTTAAATCGGGTCCCATAAAACCACCCAGTCCATATATCTGGTGGCACGCAATACAATTCTTGTTTTGAAAAAGTTGTCTGCCCTTTTTTGATTGTTCGGTTATATAGTCCTTCCCTTTGTCCACAGCGGTTCCGGTAGTATAAATAACAATGGAATAGATAAAAAAGGATGTTATTAAAATGGCCGAGATAAATCTTTTTGTGTTAAGCCTCATTTAGTATGTTCATTATATTAAAAAGTAAGATATTATAAAAATATGTCCATTTAATAAATAAGTCAGATTGGGTTTTTATTGACAATACTGTAGATCAATACGCAAAATGAATTTTTCAAATCATTGATAATTAAATGGATAATTAAATTTAATCGCACAAAAATATACAATATGTACGTTGGAATAGCGTACAATAGTATCAAAGATGCGAATGGTGGTATTGATATATTTCATGTTTAAAACTACAATTCTGTAGATTTCGCTTTCCATTTTCAAAATGCTTCTTTTATTACATTGAAGCAAAGCGGTTAGTTTTCGATGCTTTATACATTCGTTTATACTTGGTTGCATTGAGCTGTTTTTTGTTTTCATACAAGAATTTAGCTCATGCTGAAAGTAAGATTTGGAAAGATTTTGGCATTATGCCAACTAATAAAAAATGAAATTCATTGTTGTATGAAATACTATGTAGACAAAATTATCGGTTTAGAATCATCTGGGAATGGATTTTTTTTAATTAATATACTTTAAATACACTGTATTAACGTACATTTGTCAATTGAAAGCGATTAATCACTTTTCAAGATTGTACATCAATGATAACTAATATATTATGTTAGTCAACCAACATAGCCGCTACGATTGCAATGAATGTACTTTCAGAGCTTTAAGCTGCAGACAGATAGCTCCGGAAGAGTTTGAACTTGTAAGAAGAACATCGCAACAGCTGTTGTTTAAAAAAGGTGAGACAATACTGAAACAAGGAGTAAAAGCAACCAACCTGGTTTATTTACACAAAGGAATTGTAAAGTTCACTTTCGAAAACGATAGTGGAAAAACTGTTATCCTAACCATCGTAACTGGTCCAATCCTACTTGGAGGGGCAAATCTGTTTTTTAAAGATGTGAATCTGTTTTCACTTATCGCGCTCGAAGAATGTGAAGCCTGTTTGATTGATAGTAAGGCCATGAAAAAATTGCTTATGAATAGTGGCAAATACGCAATCATGATGTTTGAAGAATCAACAGAAATGTTTAAATCAGCAATTTTTAATTTTATAAGTCTTGCGCACAAGCAGGTACATGGGCGTATTGCTGATATCATTATTTATCTGGCCGAACAGGTTTATAAGAGTCACAAATTCACTATTTCGTTTACAAAAAAAGAAATCTCTGAGTTTGCGGCCTGTTCACACGAAAATGTTATAACGACACTATCGAAGATGCATAAGGAAGGAATTATTTCTTTTGAAGGCAAAGTATTGGAAATTAAAGATTTCAAAAAGCTTCTTGAAATCAGCAAACACGGTTGATTAAAAAAACAAAACTATGTTATCACAAAAAACAAGATATGCAATCCTGGCTTTGACACGATTGGCAAGAGAAATTGGAAACGGTGCAATTCTTATCAGTGATATTGCCCGAACCGAAAGTAGTCCACAGCGATACCTTGAAGCCATTTTGCTGGATCTTAAAAAATTAGGTATGTTGGGTAGTAAATTAGGAAAAAGCGGTGGTTATTACCT
>CAJBPB010000150.1 GCA_903957365.1 uncultured Bacteroidota bacterium | reverse complement strand
AGCAGGGAACTTGTTCAGAAATCAAAGGAAAAACATTTTGAATTAATTGAAGAAGAAAATAATTCCGACCTCGCCAGGTAAACAAAAAAGAACTTATGAGCAATACAACATTTTCATTAATGAGTTATCCGCATCTAGACATCACGATTCAGGCATATTATACGGAAAGAAATTACTGTCATTCCCGGCTGCAATCATTAGCTGAATCTTCCATAAACAACGATGAAACGATCCTTCTCAGAGCAAAGATTTCATCCATCGATGAACTGATCCATGCCGCCACAGAAGTAAGAGGTCACATCCATGAACATTTAAACCGTTAACCCATGAAAACGGAACTCAACTACACCAGCCCGCCAACTTCTAAAGCCATCGCCCAGCTGGGCATTAAATGGAAAGCTTCCATGTATTGGCAATTAATCCCGGGTGCCAAAAAATACATTCTGAAAAACAAACTGGAACCATTCAAAATAGGCTTTCCAGCCTACAACATGTCCGAACTTGGGCACATTATTCCCTTCGGTTTTTTAAACGAAATGAAGGTGTTAAAACTAATAAACACCTACTTTCAGGTTCAACTGGAAACCGATAACTGGCAAACTTATGCCAGTGAAGTTGAAGCCAGGGCACATTACCTGATCTACCTTTTCCGCTCAGGTAAGGTAACACTCCAGACTATCGAAAAAACAGCAGACAGGGTTCAGATTTCACCATCACTGCCACTACCAACCAAACCATAATGATCCCCGAAAACCAAACGGATATAATCCAATATGCCCTGTTACAGGCTTCATTGGACGAAGAGGTGTCTTACTATCATCTCACCATAAAGGATATCACAACGCTGGCAAAGACAATGAATAAGGTGATGTTGAAAAATGGATTCAGAATATATGTACACAGATATACCAAGGATTATCTTGCACACGAAAAACACGAATTATGCGAAACGAAATAAATTTCATCCGGAACTGGAATAATAAACTCACCGGTGGCAGTTTTATCAGCATCCGCCCAAAGGATGTAAACAGATGGCACGAAGGCGAAGATTATTGCATCCTTTTAAACCGGTGTCATATTGCCTATGCTACCCTCGTTACTGCAAAACATCTGCTCTTGAAGGATATCTCCGAACAGGATGCCAGGATCGATTCAGGCTATGGCGTTCATGAGTTTATTCCATTATTCAAAAAGCTTTACGCCAAAGAAAACATCGACTTCGACAAAAGGATGGTTTCCGTACTCACCTTCACAAAAGTGAAATATAACCATGTTGGAAAACCAATTCCGCAACTTGCAAAGGAAACAAGTGAAGCCGTTGAAGCTTATCGAGGCAGTCCAGTGGATGGGCTCATGGAATACGATGGATACGAGATATCGGACGAGAAATATCAACAATTGAAAGATAAATTTCATTGAGATCATAATTCCAATTAACGGTTCGTGTATGAGCAGTGGCACTTGTACACGCTTTCAAATTACAGATACCGCTTATGTGCCATTGCTTATACACGGTGTTAGGCACAGGTTTTTAATTTAAAATTTCAAAATATGAGAAAAATACACATAAATAACGATGACAATTACGCAACACCTCCTGAATTTTACGAGGCTTTGAATAAGCGTTTTAAATTTGACTTTGACCCTTGCCCATATTGCGAGGGGGAAGTAATTGACGGATTAAGTATTGAGTGGGGAAACTCAAACTTTATAAACCCACCGTACAGCCAAAAACTAAAGGAAGAGTTTGTAAAGAAAGGGGTTGAAGAAATGCGAAAAGGCAAAGTTTGCGTTTTTCTAATACCTGTAAGCACTTCGACAAAACTATTTCATAAGTACATAAAGCCAAATGCAACCGAAATAGAATTTGTTGAAGGCAGAATTAAATTTGGGAAGTTGGATGCAAATGGAAACTTTTATTTACCATTAAACGCAAAAGGTAAAACCCAAAGCGGAACAAAAGATAGTATGGTAGTAGTTTTCGATGGGCGATCTTAAACTTGTGCCTAACAATCAATTATTCACAATTAAAACAAAAAAAAGAGATGAAACCAAAAGCAAAAGAAAAAATTACGATTCAGGAACTTGATTTTGCACAGGCAGAAATAAAAATTTATGGAAAAACTCCATTGATTGTTCACCGTTTCGATGAGAAGTCGAAAAAACAAATGCTTGACAAGCAAACCAAAAAGGATATCAAGGCCAAGGAGGCAAAGGATCCTGAACAGCAGTATTTGAGTTCTATCTACTATTTTAAAGATGGACGCAGAACAGGTTTTCCGGCCAACGGGTTTAAGGCCGCCATGGTACGGGCAGGGAAACAACTTGGTTTAATCATGACCGATCTCCGTGGCCAGTTCTGGCTGCTTGATGATGGTGAAAACCTGGTCGAAATTAATGGATCACATCGTTTGCGCGAAGATATGGTGCGCTTAAACGGGGGTACAGCAGACATCCGCTATCGCGCTGAATACCCTGTTTGGGAAGCAACCGTAAGAATTGAATATCTTCCAGATCTGATCAGCGAAGCTCAGCTCACAAGTTTACTTCAGTTAGCCGGTGTATCGTGCGGCATTGGCGAATGGCGCCCTGAAAAATGCAATAGCGGAACATTCGGAACTTTCACTCTTAAAAAGCAATAACGGTTTACCGTTGGCTTGGATTCAATTGGCATCAAGTGGTAAGGTTAGATGCGGTTCTTTGTGGTTTGGCAGGCATGGTAAGTTGTGGTAGGGTCAGTTCCGGTTTGTCCAGGTAAGGTAAGGCAGGTAAGGTATGGTAAGCTACGGTGAGGTGCGATCTGGTAAGGTTAGTTAAGGTGTGGCCGGGCAGGTGAGGTTTTGCCGGGTGCGGTTGGGCGTTGTGTGGTGGTGTGAGCCAAGGTTTGGTGAGGTAAGGCAGGTACGGTATGGTAAGTTGCGAGGTGGTGCGGTAAGGTCGGGTCTGGTGGGGTAGGGCAGGTGAGGTTCGGTTAGGCCAGTTTAGGTAAGTTCCGGTATGTTTTTGCTCGGTGAGGTAAGGCAGGTAAGGTATGGTGAGCTACGGTCAGGCAAGGTATGTTTAGGTTTTGTGTGGCAGGTGAGGTATAATTTGGTCGGGTTAGGCATGGTTTGGTGCGGTGAGGTTAGGCTCGGTAGGGTTCGGTGAGGTTAGGCAGGTTTGGTGTGGTGAGTTGGGGTAAGTCCCGTTGAGTTGTGGTATGGAAGGTAAGGTTTAATTTAAAAATAAATAATCATGGAAAACACAGAATTAACAATGTTCACTGAAACGATCAGATTTCAAAATAGCAATATCTGGATAAAACCAGTTTGCGATTTCTTTAAACTGGATGTGCAAAACCAGTACACAAAGATCAAAAATGACCCGATTTTAGGCAAACTGTACGGAAAAAACAGTACAGATTTGTCTGAAAATAATAAACTGTACGGAAAAAGCACCCCGGATTTAGGCGAAATTGATAAAAATGGACGGGTTTTGCTCAGCAAAAAAGGTTTTGTCCGGTGGATCCAGATCATCAACGCCAACACCATTGTTGAACACCTTCGCGAAAAGTTTATTCTTTATCAATCGCTCGTTTTCGATTTCATCTATGGAAGCTTTGAGCAGGAGCAGAAAATCAAAGTTGACTACCAGCGGCTTAAAAAACTCAGGAACCTGTATGCGACAATTGGCAGGGAAATTTAGCGGGTTGATTCAAACGTGAAACTCTACATGGATTCACGGTTTTGCCAGTTAAGTCTTCCGCTCAACGACACTCCTCAAATAGATTCGTAACAATAATTACACCCTCCCCAGTGATATCCAACATCCAAGATATAAAAGATGCCGCCCAGATTGCCGATATCGTTGGCGATTTCGTAATGCTTAAAAAGAAGGGTGTAAATTATACCGCCTGCTGCCCGTTCCACCATGAGAAAACCTCCAGCTTCATGGTGAACCCGGTGAAGGGTATTTACAAATGCTTTGGGTGCGGAAAATCGGGCGATTCCATTGAGTTCCTGCGCGAACATGAAGCCATGACCTTTGTCGAAGCGCTTACCTATATTGCCGGCAAATACGGGATCACCGTCAGCCTCAATGGCAACGATGCTGAATATTCTGAAAACGAAAAACGCCGTGACGGCATTTTCGCGGTACTGAAATGGGCGGTGGAATATTTTGCCGTCAACCTTCAAAAAAACAAACCGGCGCTTGAATATCTGATGAAGCGGGAGCTGGCTGCAGCCATCGACCTGTTCAACATCGGCTATGCCGGTACCGGCAATGACCTCATGAGGGCTGCCCATCAGGCCGGGTACTCCGATGAAATGCTGCTGGCTGCAGGCTTGATCAAGAAAAATGATGAAGGCCATTATTACGATGCGTTCCATAAACGCATCATATTCCCGTTCATCGACCGTTCAGGCCGGGTGATCGGCTTCACCGGCAGATTGCTTGCAGCTGAAAAAGATAAAGCGAAGTACCTGCATACCGGAGATACTGATGTTTTCAAGAAGAGCAAATTCCTGTATGGACTATTCCAGTCCAAAAAGGATATCAAAAGTGAAAATGAATGCCTGCTGGTGGAAGGCCAGACGGACCTTATCAGCTGGCACCTTGCCGGGATCAAGAACGTGGTGGCCGGTTCAGGAACCGCCCTGAGCGAAGATCAGGTTCGCATGATCCAATTGCTCACCAATTGCCTTACGATCGTTTATGACGGGGATATCGCCGGGGTGAAGGCCAGTATTTCAAATATAAAAATCCCCCTGCAGATGGGGATGGATGTTTACCTGGTGGTACTTCCCGGGGATGAAGACCCGGATTCGTATGTCCGTAAATATGGTGCCGCCACCCTGGCAAATTTCATTGAAGATAACCGGAAGGATATCGTGTCATTCCGCATCGATATGGTCAAAGAGCAGATTGATCATAATCCGCTGCAGAAGGCACACCTGGTGAAGGAACTTGTTTCGCAGATTTCGCTCATGCCCGATGAAGAAACCCGCGGGTACCTGCTCAGCGACATCTCCAAAAAATTGGATGTAAACCGTGATGACCTGGTAAAAACCGTGAAGAAACATCTTCCGGCAATTGAACATCAGGAAGCGGGTTTCTTTGGCCTGGATGCGGCCGAAGAATCGATCAAAGCAAAAGAGTTTGCCGTTTTACTGGCATCACCCGGAGCGGTTGTTACCCGCCATGCAGAAGGCCAGGAAAACACAATCAGCCTTCCGGATGGCTTGCTGAAAAAAGATGACATCTTTCGCCTGGCTAAGTTGACAAAAAATGTCAAGGTGGAAGGGCTTACGCATGTGGTGGATGACAACGATGTTGAATCACCCATGACCGAAGCCGGAAGGCTGCTCACCGAACAGGGTTTCAGGGTTGAAGTGCGCGAAATTGTAGGGACATTTGAAAATGATGATCCGGAAGTGGCTATTTATAATGATTTCCTTGACTTCTATGTGCGTGGACTGAGCGACAAATTAATGAAGCAGCCCGATACCAAACGTTCCAAGAAGTTTGTGGAAATGGTGGCCGAGTTTTTATCAAAGCTCGACAATACCATCATCCACATCAAAACCAACGAAATTGCCAAGAAGTTCAATCTCACTGCCAGTTCCTTTTCAAAGGTGTTACGCCCATTCGTTGAAAAGCGTAAGAACCTTGCCGTTCAGCAGCAGGAACAGGTAGTGATCGATGATCAGCAGTTTGTTTTCGACATTGCCCATCTGCCCGATTACGTTGATCAGCAATTCTTTCAGCGGTACGGTTTTTTCCCGGCACAGAACAAAACCGGTAACAAAATATTTTATGTCTTCCGCACCCTGGATAATACCCTGGTGAAGGTGGGAAATTTCTTCCTCGAACCGTTGTTCCAAGTGTACGATGATGATCCCAAGAAGAATAAAAGGATTGTTGAATTATTTCACTCCGAGCTCAACACCGCCGAATATGTTGAGTTCAGCAGTAATGACCAGGTTGAATTGTCGCAGTTCAAAAAATTCCTGTGGAATGTTGGCGGTTATATATTCAGCAACGGCAAGCAGTACCATCATGAAAAAATATTGGAGAGCATTGCACTTCAGTTTCCAAAATGTTGGGAATTTTCAACCTTCGGCTCTCAGGCAGAACAGTTTTTCGCTTTTTCAAATGGGATCATTGCTGATGATCATTTCACTTCCGTTGATGAGCTCGGCCTTGTAAAGTTCAAAAACGTTACCTATTACTCACCAGCTTTCAGCAAAATTTACAAGGATCGTCGCGCCGATAATGACCGGTATGCATACGACCGATTCCTGGTGTACAAGCCTGATCAGCGCACCAGCTGGGTTGAATGGTCAACGCTTATGTACAAGGTTTACCAGTATAACAACAATGGCATGTGGGCGCTGCTGTTCACCATTCTCTCAGCAAACAGGAGCAACATATTCCCAATTGAACGATTTTTCACATCACTGTTTTTCATCGGGCCAACCGAATCAGGTAAATCAAGAATTGCCGAAAGCATCCGTGCTCCATTCATGTATGGCGCCCCGCTGTTCAACCTTAACTCCGGTACCGATGCTGCTTTTTTTACCACCATGGAACGCTTCTGCGACATCCCGGTGATATTCGAGGAATACAATGATTACCAGATTTCTGATATCAAGTTCCAGGGGCTGAAAGCTGCCGTGTATGATGGCGAAGGAAAGCAGAAGCGTAAAGATGCCACCAGCAAGGACATTGATGTGTCAAAGATCCTCTGCAGCCCGATCCTGCTGGGTCAGGAAGGTCCGGAGCGCGATGATGGCGCCCTGGGTAACAGGGTTGTGCAGAAACATGTTCCCAAAAAAGATGATTGGACCAATGAGGAAGTACTTATGTATACAGATTTAAAGGATCGTGAGCGCGACGGATTGAGCAATATCGTGTTGGAAATCATTCGGCGCAAACCGATCGTGCATAAACATTTTGCAGCCTATATGCGCGATGCTCAGAAGCAGGTAAAGAAAGATATTCAAAAAGAGGGAGGCATATACCAAACCCGTATCATCAATACGGTGAGCTTGTTTATTGCTATTTCAAAAATTTGGGAAGATTTCGTAAAAGACCTGCCTTTACCCTTCACATTTGCCGATTTTTATGAAGATGCCAAACGGCAGATCACCCGCCAGAGCGAAGAGCTTAGTACCAGCAACCGGCTGTCAATATTTTTCAACTTCATCGGGATGGAACATGCTCAGGGCAGAATTATGAGCGGGAGAGAATTTGATATTGCCATAGTATCGAGTGTGACTATTCAGATAAACAGAACTGAAACGGAAGAGATTTGTTGGGATGGAGAAAGCAAGAAGGTTCTATACATGATCATCACCGATATTATTATGAGTTATCAGAAAATGCACAATTCAGAAAGTTTAAAGCTAACCACACTTCGCATGTATCTGAGAGATCATCCTGCATATATCGGTCAGGTTAAATCACATAAGTTTATTTATCAGGTTGAGTCATGGAAAAATGATCCTGCTACAGGCAGGAACGAACGGATTATTGAAAAAGTAGAGCGAAACACCAGTTGCATTGCACTCGATTATAAAGTTATTTATGCCATGGGAATTGACCTGGAAAGGTCTAAAATGACCGATCAAACTTCTTTGGATATCAATTCACCTGACAATTTGCCACAACCTCAAAATGATAAAAATGACCTCCCATTCTGAAAATACACGTAGAAATGTCTACGGAAAAAATGCGTGCCAACGTTCCAACGCTCCAACGAAGGGGCATATAATAATATATAATGTTCTATTTCTGTATTTTATGTTTGTGTCAGTGTGTTGGAACGTCATTTTTGTGTTGGAACACGTTGGAACCATAAATTCAATTTTTCGCTGCTGCGTTGGAACAAAAAAAGTGTTCCACAAAATGTTGGAACGCTCCAACAAACAATCATACGCTAATAATCAAACATATATACAAAATAATGGTCTTTTGTTGGAACGTTGGTACGTTGGTGCAGGAAATGACCGTCAACCTCACATAAAAAATTTTTATGAAAACTGATCACAATGGATGGGCGTATCATGACAAATTGCCGGAAGGCTATCGCCTGGCAACCGTCAATGATTTTATCCTGAACGGAAGGTTGAATTTGCGCCTTGAGTTCCTGATTAAATGGGTATCTCAAGAATATTATCAGGTATGTGTGGTATCTGCAAATTTAAAGTCAGCGTTTTTACTTCCATTAATTGAAGACCAAAAGGTATTTGTAAAAAACTAAACGATGAACAAGTCAACCATTGAATTTTGTCACTACACCTGGAACCCGATCGTCGGGTGTTCATTTCACTGCCCTTATTGCTACGCCAGAAGGTTTAACAACCGATTCAACGCCGGGTCAGACTTTAACACACCCGTGTTTCATCCCGAACGCTTGGGTGATCCTTCCAAGGTGAAAAAGGGAAGTGAAATATTTGTGTGCAGCATGGCTGATATATTTTCTTACGGAGTTGAAGTATCATGGGTTGAACAAATACTCAAAGTCGTGCGTGAAAACCCGCACCATACTTTTAAATTTCTATCCAAAGCACCCATCAGCTACAGGAATTTCGATTTTCCCTCAAATGTGTGGATCGGCACCTCCGTATCAAAAGATACATTGAGCCAGAGGCAGCGCCTCACTGATCTGCTGTCCTGCGGATGCAAACACACTTCATTCGTGCTGGTTGAACCATTGCTCGGAAACATGACATATATGGATTTTACCGGGGTTGATTTTGTTTATGTCGGCGCCCAAACCGGTCCGGGCTCAATCAAACCCGATCGCAGATGGATCACATCAATCAAACATCCGAATATCGTGTTGAAGGAAAACATTAAAAAATACCTGTGATGACAAAAATTATCAAAGCGCAACTGGTCAGAGAAGGGAAGATCATCCTTCGCGCAAAAATGTTAAGAACCAATTGGTGTGTATATCAATACAGCACGAAAGGAAGATGGCAAAAAGCAATTGGCAACTACGACTGCTTTGTGTACAAGGAATCATGTGACAGTTTTATTGATGCATTAGCCAGAAATAATGTCAACATCATCAGATATGAATAATCAAATGGACATTAAGGAATTTTTCCGCTCATTACCAGGGGAAACAAGGCTGAATTGGAAGCGGAACTATGAACGCCTGATTGCGTTTGAAAAAGGTAAGATTTATATAAAGGCCATTAAAATGCCATGGATGCTTCCGGCCTGGGAACGTGGACTGGCAATGTTGAATGAAGTCATTTCAGAGCTGGATGCTCAAAATGATACAAAAAACGCCAATAATCATACACAAAACGCCAATAAAGTTGCATTAAACGCCAATTAAATTACAAATTATGAAAGTCGACATCCAATTCCAGTTTGACACACTTGATGAGTTTCGCCAGGTGTTTCGTGGCTTACTTCAAGATTTTGAAATTAGGGTAACAGATCAGCAAGCTGCGGCACCTGCACCAGAATTGATTCATCGTGAAATGGCTGTTCCATCCACTGTTGAAGAAAAAAATACCGACATGCAACAATGGATCGATTCACAGGCAGATTCGATCAGAGCTGAAACAGCATTACCGGAATCTAAGAAACAGTCTAAGTTATACCACTTTGTAGGGGTTCAAACAATTGTATGTCCCGGCTGCAAGAAACCGTTTATTAAAAAACGTAAAGACCAAACCTTTTGCTCGAAGACCTGCCATAAGGGTTATAGGGAACCCCATCGAATAGTCGTTTGTCCTACCTGTGATATGCCATTTGAGCAAAAGAATAAAAACGGTGTTTTTTGTTCAAAGGCATGTCGCCCATCCAGTAAGAAGCCAGTGGATTTAACTGATAATTTATGTCCCGAATGTGGAAATAAATTTGACAAAAACCCCAGGATAAAGTTTTGCTCGAAGAAATGCACTACTAAAGCCAAAAACCGGATATATACAGCCAAACAAGCATTGAAAAAGGAAGCAGCAGCTTCCATAATTCAGCAGAACTATGGCAAAACAACCATGATTGCTGATCCGGCGCCGGTGGATCAGGCTCAGGTGGCTCAGTCACCGGTGGCTCCTGCTCCGGTTGCTGATTTTGCTCCCCTCACACCCGTGGTTGAAAAACATTACGACCTGGAACAACAAAAGAAGAAACTCGATAAAATCAAAAAGGAAATACCTATCAGGCGGGATAGGCCTGAAGTTGAACATTATTTTTAAACCAATCAGTCAAACATTTAAAAATCAAAAAAGAGGGAGGTGAACGATGGATAAATCAAACGATGGGTTACTAAACGTAACGAGGAAACCAAATGAAAGTAGAAATCAATAATTTAAAATATGAGATATGGACTATCAAAGGTTGTTAACCATTTGTGAAGAAAAGAAAATGAGTATTCCGGAATTAGCAAAAAAAATAGGTTTCTCAAGACAAGGTTTGATTAAAGCTATTACAGGTGGATCAATGAAAATAGATACGCTTGAACATATTGGTAAAGCCTTAAATATTTCTGTTTTTGAATTGATAGATGGCATACATTTTAATGAATTAAACACTGAAATATTAAATCTAAGAGATGATTTTTCTGACGTAAGCAACAAATGTGATGAACTTGAAAATGAAAATAAAAGACTTCAAACAAGCCTTACGGAAATAAGTGATATGCTTCTTCATTATAAGATAATCGTTAAGCAGTATCGAAATATATATGAAAACCACACCACCACCAATGAAAAAAACAAAACAATAGACCTTTAATCCCAGTACTAACCTAAATAACTTTACTCTATGCCATCTGACATCATTATTCGAGTTAAATGCGATGCTTACCTGGTGAGATTCGCCGTTTCGTTATACGGCAATTTGCCGATCAATTTTCCTAAAAATTCTCACTTCCTGAATCTGCTGGAAATTTTTATAGAAAAAAAACCATTGGATTTTAAGGAGCCTGATTATGGAAATAACATGCTGTGGATCCAGTTGCCTTATTTTGAAAATAAAAACATTGTTTTCAACAATTATCTATCGCCGGTAAAACAACAAACTTTTGTGAATGAACTACGGAAATATTTCAAAATTACATTTCGCAAAGAAGTAGCTCAACTGATCGTCCATGGTATCGAAAAACAGGATGCTATTAATATTTTTATCGAAAAATATAATCTTTCGCAGGATTGTTGGGATTTTTTGCAAAAAGATTTTTACAGATACTTGAATCTCAGGGATAAACGTAGGTTATTTAGAACAAAAAAAAATACGTCAGTTTAAGGCCCTGTTTGTCCGACGATTCCTTTGTGATCATATAATTCATATAATTCATGTTTTTCATAAGGTTCACAGGTTTCAGTTGATTCATAATTGTCACAAATGCAGTAAAAGGCAGTGTAATTCACAGGATATTTTAACCGTCAAAACTCATAATCATGACCATCGCAAAAAACACAAACCTGATCCCTATGGTGTGCAAAATATTCTTTGCACCCCTCATTGATGTCGATTCAATTACAAATGCTGCCGACCGGTTCCACCGGTCGGTTACCTTCGAAACGGGTAAGACATGGCAGGAGGTTTACTTCACGCCCGGTACTGCTGAGTTGACTGAGAAGCCAAAAGACACCGATGCCGGTGAACTTATTGAACAATCGCTCAAGTTTATCTTCCCGGGCGATGGTGATGGTAACCTCGCTTCGATGGATGCAATACTGAACCGGCCAGCCCTGGTAAAAATTCAATTTCAGGATGCCACCTCCAAATTAATGGGCGACACGGCCAATGGTGCGAAGCTTACACAGCTATCGCAGTTCTCGGCCAAAGGAGCAGGTTCAACGCTCGAATTTTCCTGCATGGCCATTTACCGCGCCTGCTGGATTACCGGATAGGCCCTTTTTCAGTCCTTTATAACCGGTACATACCTATATAATATTGCTGCTTCTTAAATAGCCGCAATGTTAAATCGCATATTCTCCATTCTTGGTGCCCAATGGCTGATCCGTCAGGATACGGCCATTTCTTATTTACCGGTGCTGATCGCCCTGATGAAAGGGCAGGATATCCTGATCAAGCCTGCCGACGGTCCAAAGACGTATGTGGTTGGACGTTCAATGTCCGGAGAAATGCAACGTCCCATCGAAATGGAGATGGGCGATGATTCCATTCCCGAAAATTCAGTGGCCATTATTCCTATTGATGGTGTGATCTGCTCCTGGGACAGCATCGAGCTCATGAACCAGATTCATGAGGCTGCGGAAGATCCTCGGATCATTTCCATTTTATTTGTGGTAAACTCCCCAGGCGGGATGATCTCCCAGATCGACATTCTTGCCAACACCATTAAAGGATTGTCAAAACCTTCCGTTGCAGTGGTGATGGGAATGGCCGCTTCGGCTGCCATGTGGGTGATCTCTGCCACCAATTACCGTATTGCTACTTCGCCCATGGATACCATAGGCAGCATCGGTACAAAAACATCCATTGAGGATTATGCCGGGTTGCTTGACAAGATCGGGATCAAGATCACCGATATATATGCTTCACTTGCTACGCGCAAAGATGAAGCATGGCGAGCTTTCCAAGCTAACGGCGATACCAAGTTGATCCTTGACCGGGTTGATTTTGTCAATGGCATATTTCACCAGGCCATTCAGAAGAATTTGAATATCCCACCTGAATCTGAGGTTTTCACCGGGGCCGACTATTTCGCAGGCCAGGCTCAGTCATTAGGGTTGATCAACGAAATCAATACCATGGAATACGCGCTTACCAAAGCCTACGAATTAGGCCTTACCAATAAACTCATCAATCAATCGAAATCCATAACTTTTTAAAACAACCTATGAAACAATTCATGATTACCGTCCTGGCATTCCTCGGTCTTCAGGCTTTCGCCAAAGACCCGGATGGTAAAGTATCGCTCACCGAGGACCAATTGACAAAGCTGAAGGGAAATCTCGGTGAGAAATTCACCGAGCAGTTCGTTTCTGCCCTATCCAAGGATCCGGAGGGGAACACCACCTCGGAAAAGGAAGTTCAGGAAATGTTTGCTGCATTGCATTCCCAGTTGGAAGCATCAGTAAAAGAAAACCTGAGAATCGATGCAGAAAAACAGCAGGCTCAACGCGAGCTCACTGCTGAAAAAGCTGCGAAAGATAAGCTCGCGGGTATCATCACTGAGAAAGATGGCATTATTGCCACGCTCACCAAAAAACCGGAAGCGGATCCGGACGCAGAACCTGTTATGAAAAACAATCCAAAAAACTGGGTGCCATCCGGGCAGGATACGCACCTGTTTGGTGAAAACCAGCCATTCTTTGCCCTCGATGATGCCCATGGTTACAACCGCCGGGCTTATGCATCCCTCGCTGCCCGTCACGGCATCGAAATATTTTCACCCCGTGCAGCTTCATCGCTCGACTATTCCTCTTTGGGAAGTGACCTGGGCGAATATTACCGTATCCGCAAACAGGACCGGGTTCAATCATTCTTATTGAGCCTGCCTTCACTGGCTGCTATCTTCCCGCTTGAAAGCGGTTACCAGGATCAGGCAGTTCTGGTGAACATGTTCCTCACCGATGATTTCTCTCAGGCCGACAGCACTGCCCTGGGAAGTACCTTCGAAAACGTGGTAAAAGGCGGCTACAAGTTTGAGCCGGAAACCCTCACCATGTATGACGTGATGTTCGCACATGAGTTCAAGCAAATGAAAGAGCTTGAAAAAAGCTGGATCGGTTACCTGAACCGCGAAGGATCATCGCCCATGAAATGGTCATTCATCGAGTACATCCTGGTGGAAACCGGAAAGAAACTCAAGAATGAGCAGGAGCAGCGCCGTGTCCGTGGCGTTCGTAAGAACCCCGCCGCCAATGTGGCCGGTACCTCCCTGCAGGCATCGAATGGTTTGCTGAAATTCATCAAGATTCAGTTAGCCGCATTCAAAATGCAGGCTTTCAACCTTGGTGAGTGGACACCTTCCACCATTGCTTCACACGTGAAGAATGGAACCAAACTGATCCCGGAAGTACTCCGCGACAGTGGCCGCCTCGTTCTTTACATGAGCGTTGATGCCTTCAGTGATTACAACACCAACCTGGAAACCCTGTTCGCGCTGAATCAGGATTGGAAAGGTGGAATCAATTACGTGAAGGAGTATCCTAACGTGAAAATAGTTCCCATCCCGGGTATGGCCCCAAGTAAACGGCTCATCTGGACCGTTGACGGAAATATTGCCCTCTTCGAGGATAAAGCTGGCGAAATGTTGAATTTCAACATGGAGCAGCAGGACTGGAGATTGAAAGTATGGTCAAACTGGAGAGAATCCGTTTGGGCTTACATGGTTGGACGTAAATACGATTCCGCTGCAGCAATGCCGGGCGATTACTCTACCCAGATGATCTTCTGCAATGATGTGGACGAACCATCCGAATTCTTTGTTTCCATGGATGCCAATGACACTACCCCCAGTGTGCTCAACCACAGCAGCCTGATCAGCGTGGCTAACTCGGTGGCCACCGCCATCACGGGTATTGATGATTGTGCAGTTGGTCAGGAAGTGATCCTGAAATGCGGAAACGCAACCAACGCCATCACCATTGCCGCCGCCGGTAACTTCTCCCTGATCACCGGAGCCTGGACACCGGCTGTTGGTGATAAAATCTACCTGAAGAAAAGGTCCGACGGTAAATTCATCGAACTCAAGCGCGAAGCTGTTACCAGCACTGCAATTGCTTTGACTGCCGATGATACCACTCCTGATGTTGCTTCCGGTACTTCATTTATTACCGTCGTTAACACTGTCCCCACTGCCTTCACTACCCTGGATAATGCAGTAACCGACACGGTTTACACCATCTACGGCGGAAGTGACACCAATGCTGTCACCATGGCTAATGCCGGGAACTTCGTTCTCACCGCGGCCATGACCCTGTCAGCAGGCACCTACATCACGCTTGAAAAAGCAGCGAACGGGAAATTCTACGAAATCGCACGCGGATAACCGGAATGGGGTGAAGATCGTATCTGCTCTTCACCCCACCGGCTTTCGCCAAGGCTTAACCCTTAACACAGAAAGAAATGACTTACGTAAAAGTTGATGTCCTCAAACCCGGTGACAATAAAGGTACGGGTGGGGATAAAAAGGATAAGATCATCGTGTTCGATTGGGACGATGTTCTCACCAACCCGGCTCGCGATGCCAAAGGGATCGTGATCACGGGCAACCTCGCATTTAACCCAGGGGCGTATATGAGTAAAATCTATGCGACCCAGAGTTCTATCAAGGCCGGAGCAGACAGCACCGGTGATCCTGATGCAAAAGGGATCGAACAGAGTGTCGATTTTGAGCACCCGGGCGATTCTGTTGAAATTCGTGAATTCCGCGCCAACTGGATGAACAAAAACATCGGTATCATTATCGAGAAATGTTCAACCGAGAAGAAAAACCTGTACGGAACGCCATGCGCCCCGCTGCAGATGGTTTTCAAGAGCGAAGATGACAAGGACAAGAACAAAACAACGTTCACGTTCAAGTCAACCCAAAAAGGTCCCGACGTTGCCGATTACCAGGGAACCACCACTTTTGACACGGTGAATGCTACCGTTGCCGCTGATGCCACTTCCATCAACCTGACTACAGGCGAAGGCCGTTACCAGTTAACGGTTGGATCGGCTGCCATTGTTGATATTACTACCTGTACCAATGCTGTTGCCGGGATGAAATTCACCCTGATTGGCAGTGGCGGTACTTATCCTCCGGCCATTACCGGTGATGACTTCGTGCTTGCAAACGGTACCGCATGGTCGGGCATCGCCGCCGCTGAAATTACCTTCGAATGTTTCAAGGATGGATCCAGCACGTGGAAGTTCTTTGAACGGAGCCGGAAATAGAAGATGCTTTTTCTCCATTAATTTTTCCCCATCGTGCTCAAGTAGTGCGATGGGGTTTTTTATCAAATCAAAGCCATCATGAAAACTGCAATTATAAAGTATCTGGAAACCGACCGATCCTATCGTGGCGGTGTTTCCCTGGTGTTAAAATACAGCCCGAAACTCGGACTGAAGAAACAACTGAACATCCATCCGCAAAGTGATTACCTCCAGGGGTGCATCATCGAGGAGTTGCGCGAACTGGCCGGTATAAAAACATCAGATTTGAAAATCATTTTGTTAAAGGCTGTTGTGATTTCTTCCAGGGAGATTAAACCTTCATTTGCGATCGGAATGGATGAGCCACTCAAATCCGATGATGAATACCTGTCCAGGTTTCCGGAACCGGAAACGGTGATCCCGAAAGTTTCATTACCTGCAACTGGCAGGAGTAAAAAGAAAGTAGAACCGGTAAAAAAACCGAGCCGCAAAAAGTAGCGCTCAATTCAGTACCGGCATTTCGTATCCGGGATGAATTTCCCTTTTTGCGGCTCCCTTCATGCCCCCCTGAGCTTAAAATCCTCGTTGCTGATATGCTTACGGCATACGATACCTATAAGTTGAGCCACGAGGCTTTATTCGTTGCATCCACCTTTGAGCAGATTGAAAAAGCTTCACGCGACACGGTTGAAAACTATCTTGAAAACCGTGCTATCTGGGATGAGCTGAATTATTACAAGCAGCATGGCGCTGTGCTGGGCAATCATCCGATCTTCGCCTGGATGAAACGTGTGGATGTGATCCGTCACATGAACGTTGGCGACCTGGTCACACTCAAGATCAGGATTGAGAATAACCTGATACGAAATCGGTCTGCTGTGCGTAAGCAACCCGGTCACAAATCAACTTCGGACCGGCTGGAAAGAATCCGAAAAATGGAGCAGGAGCTGATTGAAGTTAACCGTTTACTTAACTTATAAGTGAATTATGAATGCGTTACCTATACAATTATCGAAAGAGGAACTTGATAAAATTGTTCACTTAGCTGGGATTAACAGCGATATCAAAGCAATTGCAAGGTTTCTGAATCTAAACGCCAATGATCTGCAGGCTGAGTACTTGAATGAAAATTCGCCGCTTCGGCAGGCCATGGATACCGGGATCATTAATGCAGAATATTCAATCAGTAAAAAACAATTCGATGATGCGAAGTTGGGCGATAAAGAATCAATCAGAGAATGGAAAAAGGATGCGAACGCCGCGAAATGGGAAAGATACAAGCAAAAATTATTATTTGACCAGGAAGTAAGCAGTTATGAAACCCTGAGAGCTGCGGTGGAAAATGGTATCGTAAATGAGCTTCCTGAAAAATTACAGAAGTATTATGAGGTGATAGATTTCATCCGTGCTCTGTACAATAGGTTAAATTCGAGAACATACATTATTAACCAGGTTCGATTGAAATGGAAGGAAGTTTCATATTCTGTTGCAAACAAATTGTATTATGAAAGTCTGAATTTTTTCAACCTTGACAATGCTGTAAAAAAGGAGGCATGGGCTAATGTTTATGCTGAGCGGCTTGATTTAATATCAAATCTTGCCCTGGAAAACAAGGATCTTGATATAGCCGGAAAATATGCAGTTGAAGCGGCAAAAATGCGTGGAGTTGGCCGTGAGCAGGCTCCGCAGGTTCCTGCTGAAATTCTCGATCGTCGCCCGATTCTTTATTCAATTAAGATCACAGATTTGGGAGGAACTCCCATAAGCCGGAATAAACTTGGGGCTTTGATTGACGGACTTGATGTTTCTGAAAAGGATAAGACACGCTTAAAGCGTGATGGTGTAATTGAAGGTATTCCCTTTGAATTATTCGAAAATGCTCAAGAATAAGATAACTATATCAGAGGCAGATATCAGGTATTCAAACTGGATCGCCACCCTTATTGATTTATTGAAGCCCACCAATTTATATCTGTACGGAGGCCGTGGAACTTCGAAGAGTACGGACATTCTGGCAAAGAGAACCATCGACATCGTATATGACATGCCTCGTGCAAGTTTCGCCTTTGTATCGGATACCTATGTTAACCTAATGACCAATATCATTCCTGCCATCATCATGGGCTGGGAAGGCAGAATGGGATTTATTGAGAATTATCATTTCGTGGTTGATAAAGAACCTCCGGCACATTGGGATAAACCGTATATCAAAACCTTCACGTATAACCACACGATCTCAACATTTAATGGCTGTAAATTTTTCCTGACCTCCCTGGACCGGCCAAGCGCCAATGCAGGGATATCAGTTGTGCATCATTTCGGTGATGAATCAAAGTATCTGCAGGAAGAAAAGCTCAATAAGCTTTTCCCAACGCTGCGTGGAGATTCCAATATGTACGGGCATAGCCATTACTTTATGGGGCAAACCTTCTGTAGTGACATGCCTGATCCTTCCGTGGGTGAAAGCGATTGGATGTTGCGCATGGAGAAGAAGATGGACAAAGAGCAGATCATGAGAATGCTACAGGCAGCCATCATAATGAATGAAATTAACCTGGAACTATATTTTGCTGAGAAGAATGGCGATGATTTTAAAAAGGTTGAGAGCCTGAAAAAGACCAAAGCAAGATGGATGGTTCGACTATCCAGGATCAGGCAAGATAGTACATTCTTTTATATCGTTTCTTCATTCGCAAATGCAGACATACTGACATTGAAGTATTTTCAAAACCTTCTCGCCACGCTTGATTTTGAAGAATTCAAATCGGCAGTATTGTCTATTCGTAAAACCCTGGAGAAAGGAGCCAGATTTTATGGCGCCCTTACTGAGAAACATTTCTATCGCGATGGTTATAATTATGATTACTATGATAATTTTGGCATTCGGTCAAACATGGTGCAAACATCATTGGGACTAAGGCATATCAATCATGATCAGATGTTAGAGGCTGGCTTTGATGCAGGCAACATGATGAGCCTGGTCATTGGTCAAGAGCAGGGTAATATATATCGTGTGTTGAAAGGTATCTATACCTTAACGCCTGAATGGTTGAGAGAATTGGCAGACAAATTTTCAACTTTCTTTGAGCCGCATAAGAAAAAGATTCTTCATTTATATCATGACAGGGCAACGAACGCATATAACAAAACCGGTCGAGACTTCGCAACGCAACTAAAGCATGATATTGAATTCGATAAAACTGGTAAAAGAACCGGTTGGCTGGTTCAATTAATGAGCCAGGGCCAGGGCAATATATCACATGCTGATGAATTCAATCTGATGAATGTAATGATGCAAGCAAAAGAAAAACGATTGCCGACATTGCTGATAGATATGTTTGAATGCAGAGAACTTAAAAATCAACTTGAGATTACGCCGGTTACTAAAAGTTTAAAAAACCAAATTCAAAAAGTTAAGAAGGGCGACAAACTTGCACCGTCTCGTTTGCCTCTTGAGAGTACCAACTTTACCGATGCGTTCAAGTACCTTATGTGTCGTTCGAAGTGGCTGGCAATTGCGAAGCAAAAACAAGCATTGACATTTAGCTCATCTTTTCAAGTCTTAACCTAAAATTTTCTTAAACCATATAGCGCGTTATGGCTCGCCACAGTGGCACGCCATAACGCGCCCTATTGTCATATATACGCCGCCATGGAGGGCGAACGTGCGCCGGGTCTTATGGGCGGGTCGTCCGGTTGGGTGTCTTGTGAATGGATTATTGGGGTTTATGGCTGTTATGAGTTTGATATTATGGTATATGTGTATAATGATCATGAATTTACCGGCTAATTAGATCAATTTTAGTAAAATATTTAACATTTTTTAACATAATTTATTAGGTATTACATCAAATTTGATGTAATTTTGTGATTCAAATTAAGCACCGGCGGCAACGGGGTAAACGCGGCAAAATCTCATGAAAACACTAATTTATTTTAAAGGAAATTTTGAGACGTTAACAGAAGTTAGGCAATATTATTACAACCTGGCAAAATTGCATCATCCTGATCATGGAGGCAATACGGCAACCATGCAGGAAATAAACAACGAATATGAATATCTTACCGATCAAGTTTTACAGGGTAACATATATAAGGAATGGACCCCAGCGGGCAAAAAACACGAAACTGAGGTAGGCGCTGATCTTGTCAATATAATCAATGAAATATTGAAATATAATCTACCTGGTTGCATTGTGGAGATATGCGGTAACTGGACATGGATCTCTGGGAACACCAGACCGGTTAAAGAAACTTTAAAAAACCTTGGATTCAAATTTTCAGCCGGAAAATTAGCCTGGTACTGGCACCCGGAAGGATATAGCAAGAAAAGTGGTAAAAAATTTGATTTATCACAAATTAGAAATTTATGGGGTAGTGAAAACGTTGAAATTAAAGATAGAAACATTTATATATCATAATCTTAATAAATAGAACTGGCGGCAACAGGGTAAACGCGGCAAAATATCATGAAAAAAATGAATAATATTGGCTTAACGCTTAATAAATCAGAATTTGATTCTGAATTCATTCAAGGTAGTCTTGACTGTAGAAATGTAATGATGAGATTTTTTTGCAATGACATCGATTTATTTGAATCGTTTTTTCTACTCATATTGAACAGAGCTAATAAGACTACCTGTATGTAAGGCAGTCCGAATAAAGTAACATCACCCGATAAACCTTCGGCATTGTAGTTTTTTAGCTTTTCTTTGGCAAATGCTGT
>CAJBPB010000149.1 GCA_903957365.1 uncultured Bacteroidota bacterium | reverse complement strand
TTTCATTCAGATAACGCATTCCAAAAACGATTCGCTGTTGCGGACTAAGTATTTTCAGTGCATTCTCCAGTTTTATTTCTTCATCACCTGAATTTGTAGTTTCCTGTTTGTGTTGCCACACCTTCCTTAAACTTTCGAGACTAAAAAACCTTTGAAATCTTTCATTTCTGATGTGCTGCAAAGCTTCATTGGTTGCGATACGATAAAGCCAGGTTGTTATTTCCGAATTTCCTTTGAAGCCTGGAAGAGCCTTCCATGCTTTCAGAAAAGTATTCTGAAGTATGTCGTTGGTATCTTCGTGATTCAACACAATGCTTCTTATTTGAGCATAAAGCATAGGACTATAGTCTTTTATGATTTTTTCAAATTCACTTTTACCAGCTATAACCAACTGAATCCTATATTTTTCGTCCATCTGCAAAGTGGTAATTTCCCCGGTTGTTTAACCGGGGAAATTTATAAATCTATCGCAAAATGATTGTGATTGTTTCTCCATTGACTGTGACCGTAGCAAGACTGTCGCAGCTGCCATCACCATAATCCAAAACACGGAATGGTCTGTTGACAGGTGTAATTTCAACGGTACCGCTTACAATCCACCGGCAACTCAACTCTCTTCGCAATGGGTTTGTTATAAGCCGGGTAAAACCAGAACCATTTGAATTTGAAGATGTTCCTGAGCCTTCAATTAAATAAACATCATCATTTCGGCGTGGTGTTCCGTTACCTTCGATCCATGTTTTGGTTTTATCTGCTGACCAGTTAATGACATTTCCATTCTCGATAAGGGTAATCTGTCCATCAACTATAATACTGAACCACATGAAACCGGCATCATTATGGCCATTATTTGTTAAAGTCTTGAGGCCCTCAACGTGATTGTCGTTTACATAAAAGTCATTGAATCCATGTGTAATAACCGTTCCGGGTTGAAAATAGCGTCCATTAAACGTTACAATGATCTGTCCGCGACGATATTTTCCATCACGGCACAAACAGTTTACCTCTCCGAAATCGATGGTCATTACCCGGGACATGACCGTGGTATCGAGCGTTACAGTAACACAATCACCAAAATGATCGTTGTACCTGGCCTCAATATCTTTCAATCCCAGATATTTCAGATCATACGCCTGATCTGCAATTTCCTGAACTTCGTCAAATGTTGTTTCAGCCAGAACATCAGTAGATGCTTCTGTAGTTTCCTTCGTTGATGAAGTATTTTCTGATTTGTTGCATGAGGCGAATAAGATTCCGATCGCCATTGTTGGATAAAGCAGTCTTTTCAAGGTTGTATTCATGGTATTTTATATTTGTTTATTGACATTAGATGTTTCTAAGGAGCAAAAGTTTATTCTACTCAAAAATAAATAAAAAAAACCGGTGGATTAATGCCACCGGTCAAAGATACAAATTGTCAGGACGATAATTTACTAACGAATCCGAAGGTTAATTGCTTCTTCAGCTTCGAGTTTACGTCCGTTGATTTCTTCGAAACGATTCAGAAAATGGCGCTGTGTCTTACGATCCATCACTACATTATCTATGATGAGCTGTTTACGGCTTAGAATCACATTAGAACGCGCTTGTGCATAACCTTCATCGACAAGTTCTTTCATCCAGAGATCATCCTGTAAACTTCCACGGGGATAGAAACTATCCATATACGGATCTTCAGGAAAAGCAGGAAGCTCGGGAAAAGCACGCATTTCACGCTCCATTCTATGCATTTCTTCCTGATCAATGGCAAATCTTTCCTGATCTTTCATGAATATTTCCTGGTCAATGGCAAACCTCTCCTGATCACCAGATTCTTGATCCGGAATTATAACAACTTCTTCTTCAATTTCATATCCCTCATCAAGAAATTGTTGAAAAACATTCATGAAAGCCGCAGGATCTTCATCAATACCAACAATCTTGACAAGCGAATCTCCTTCTCTTTCAGTGTTGTACAGAAACACCGTCGTACTATCAGCTTCAGGATTGGTAACGGACATTTTGAAATTATAGACTTTTTCGGGCTGATTATTTTTCTCTTCCCATGTCATCTGCGACATTTCAACTTCCTGGGGCGCTGCAGATGGTGCATTCCTATGAATACTTTTTACGACAACAATTTTCCGGATATTATCAGC
>CAJBPB010000148.1 GCA_903957365.1 uncultured Bacteroidota bacterium | reverse complement strand
TCCGGCTTTAGAAAAACAACTAGCACGTGACCTGCTTTTTCGTCGTTTTATAGGCTTAAGTATTTCTGAGTCAGTCCCTGATCATTCAACCCTATGGCGGTTTCGTCAATTGTTGGAAAAACAAAGCTTAATGAATGTCCTACTAAATGCCATTAATAATCAACTTGCAGAGCAGGGTTTATACATTAAATCAGGTGAAGTCAGTATCATTGATGCCAGTGTGATAGAGGCTAAACAATGTCGACCTCACAAAAAAGCAGACGGTAGTTCTAGCCAAGATCCTGATGCCGCTTGGAATGTTAAAGCGGGCTCTGATGGGAAACACAAAAGCACCTACGGATACAAAGCGCATATCAACGTTGATGAAGACGGGTTAATTAAAGCAATAGCTTATTCAGCGGGTAACGTGCATGATTCAAATCACTTCACTACCTTACTTGAAGGTAATGAATTAGCGGCTTATGCGGACAGCGCCTATCAAAGCCAAGCACACACTGACTGGCTCTCAGAGCGAGGCATTGAAAATAGGCTCATCAAGCGCGCTTACCGAAATCGCCCTTTAAGCAAAGTAGAGAAAAGGTTTAACCAAACACATGCTGGAGTTCGCAGTACTGTCGAACGCGTATTTGGGGTACTTAAACTACATTACGCTATGGGAAAAGCCCGTTATCTTGGCTTAGGACGAAATCGTACCCGCGTAGAACTGATGTGTGTTGCTCATAATATTAAGCGAGGGTTATCGATTAGGCAGGGGCAGTGCGCCTAAAAAAGGGAATTGACGGGTAAAAACCCGTTAATCAGTATTAAATGAACTTGATTTAGCACTGATTTTTGTAAAAAGTGCTAAAAAAATTACCTTTGTGCTATTGTTGGGCTAATAAAGGTCTATCGCGCAAAGGTCTCAGTCTATCAGTCAGCAGCTGTCACAAAACCGTAAAGAAACCTTCATTGTCGTGTCACAAAAGAGTTTTACTCTTTGTCTTGAAAAATAGAATAAATAAATTGAAGATCAAAGATTTTCGCCTCTCGTAATCGCTCGTGGTCGACTTTTACAGACTTATTCTCTTAAGGAGATAAAAAATGAAGCTGCTCAACTCTATTCATAAATACGATGTTTCTCTATTTATCTGGCTAATTAATACCAGAATGCACGGGAGTCTCACTCAGGTTAGTCGAATTTGGTCAAAAACAGCTGACGGTCCTTTATATGCTGTAATCATAGCTATTGTATATGGCTATCAAGGCTATAGCGCTTATTTACAAGCTATTCTTTTGGCATTTTTAATAGAACGGTTTATTTATTTTGTAGTAAAAAATAGTTTGAAGCGAAATCGGCCAGAGGCAGCTTTAAAAAATTTTTACAGTATTATTACTCCATCAGATCAATTCAGCTTTCCATCCGGCCATACGTCAGCAGCTTTCATGATGGCCACTTTACTCAGCTTTCACTTTCCTTCGTTACTCATACCCCTTTATTGTTGGGCAACACTGGTGGGTTGCTCTCGTGTCGTTCTTGGGGTTCATTTTCCAACCGATATTTTGGTAGGTAGTATTTTGGGTATCGGTACTGCACTTTTTAGCTTGGGACAACTATGAAAATTTTTTATGGGGTACAAGGCACCGGAAACGGTCATATCACCCGTGCCAGAGTGATGGCAAAAGAACTCTATGCAGCAGGTCTTGATGTCACCTTTCAATTTACCGGCCGACCAGCCGACAAGTATTTTGAGATGGAGGTGTTTAACGGTTATCAATGTCGCACAGGATTAACCTTTAACACTGAAAAAGGACAAGTGAGTTATTTAAAAACAGCCCTTGACGCAAAGCCTATTACTTTGATTAGAGATATAAAAGCACTGGATTTGAGTGCTTATGATTTAGTGATCAGTGATTTTGAACCAGTCACGGCTTGGGCTGCAAAAAACCAAAAAATACCCGTTTTAGGTATAGGTCATCAATATGCTTTTAATCATGATATTCCCAGAGCCGGCTCCGATCCAATAGCCAATCAAGTCATGAAGTATTTTGCCCCGGCTGATATAGGGGTAGGCTTACATTGGCATCATTTTGGACAACCTATTTTACCGCCTATTATTGATACACCTGAAACACCCAAAAGTATTATTAAAAATAAAATAATTGTCTATCTGCCTTTTGAAGACCAACAAGAAGTGATTAATTTATTATCGCCATTTAAAAACTTTGAGTTTCATATCTATGGCCCCGAAGCCATTCAATCGCTATTGGAGCACATTTTCTGTAAACCACTTTCACGAATTGGCTTTCAGAAAGATATATATGATTGCGCAGGGATTATTAGTAATGCCGGTTTTGAACTGGCCAGTGAGGCGCTACAATTAGGTAAAAAAATTCTCGCTAAACCTTTGCATGCACAAATGGAGCAGATATCCAATGCAGCAGCCTTAAAACAGTTGGGCTATGGGCAAACCATGAATGATATGGATAGTGCCGTTATTGAAAAATGGTTACATGATGATAAGGTCATCCATATTACTTACCCCAATATAGCCAAAGTGCTGGTTAAATGGATACAAGAAGGTATGCCTGAAATGCAACCTGATTTTATTAAAGCAATCTGGAGCAAAGTCGAAGTTCAACATAGCAAACATTAATTTGTTTCTATGCATTAAGCTCTTGTCAATATTAGGCACCCTCTAAAAATGAGTTTTGGAGGGTGATTTTTTACTAAGCTTCCGTTTATCTATCATTAGGTTAGTTTTACTCTTGTTGTTTATTTGAAGATTGCTAGGTAAGTGGTCAAAAATGCGGTTTTAAATAGATTATGCCTAATTGGATTCAGCGAAATATAAATTTTTATGAGCCTAATTGAAATAGATCAGAACGGACTTATTTAGTTTATTGTTAGCTCTTCTGCGGTATTTGCAGTGGAATTTAGAAACTCCGGATGGATTAAATGGTCATAGAAATTTTTTAAATTTTATGCCATACAGGCTATTGAAAATCGACAGCGAATTTTTAACTCTGTATATTGAATTCCCAAAAGTGGTTATTTTTGATTTGCCTATACACCCCGTTAACAATGATTTTATTCATCCAATAACTGACTTATTTTACAAATCCAAATTTTTAATAAATCACTGGCTATAGGTAGTTATACGAATAGTTTTTTAGATGATAATTGATTAAAGTATTAACCATATACTTTCTCCGGAAACTTTAGGTAACCGGAATCTCTTATGATTTAAAAATAAGATGAGT
>CAJBPB010000147.1 GCA_903957365.1 uncultured Bacteroidota bacterium | reverse complement strand
GGCCATTAAGTCGGGAGTTTGATTCAGAATGTTCGAGTTCGAGGTTTCGATGATCTGAAAATCAATAGTGTACTGAGGTACATGACTGATTTGAAGATCGAGAATAACGAAGAAAACGGACATTATGGACAAACGCTATTTACACTCTCCGGCCGGAGTACAGACATTTCCTCCCGGTATATCTGTAAACACCTGATTATTCAATTTCCAGTCATTGAAAGCTTTTGTCAATGTTTCCAAAAACACACTGCTGTCCTGTGCGCCACTAACAGCATATTTTCGATCCATCACGAAAAACGGAACCCCGTTTGCACCAAACCGGCGGGCATCTTCCCCGTCTTTTCTTACCTCATCAGCATACATCTGACTTTCCAGAACATTCCTGACTTCTTCGCGGTCAAGACCCACCTCGGCAGCCAGTTGAACCAATGTTTCGTGATCGCTCATAAGAGCACCTTCACAAAAATAAGCCTTGAAAAACCGCTCTTCGATTTCATTCCCCAGCAGATGTTTTTTGGCGAGTTGTATCACACGATGGGCATCAAAAGAATTGGCAACTTTCACAATATCGAAATTATATTCAAGCCCGACTGCTTTGGCCGACTGCGCGACAGAGTTATGCATCTGTACCGACCAGCTTCTGGTTTGGCCTTTCCGTTCGGCCAGATAAGTATAAGCATCTGTACCTGCCTGATAAGTTATGGAAGGATCGAGTTGAAAACTTAGCCAGACAACTTCGACTGAATCTCTCTGCGGAAAAGAGGCAAGCGCTGCTTCAAATTTCCGTTTTCCAATATAGCAAAAAGGGCACATTATGTCACTCCATATTTCGACTTTCATTTTATTTTCCTTAGCACCATTCATTTTCATAATAATTTGATTTTCATTTGATTGCTTTTGTCCCGTTGATGTAAAATACATCAGTGATAAAGTGATAAACAACAAGTTTCTCATGCACATCATACCAGGTATTAAACGTTTTCATCTGACATCATTGTCTAGCAACGGTTCCTGCAAAGCGAAACGGATATCATTGCATAAAGAAACAGAAAATACTGATTTTTGTTCGAAGGAATTAAACAGCAATGAAGATGATGAGAACAATCCAACCAATGTGCTCAGGCAGATGACGCTCAGGTATTAAGTCTTCGTTTCTGGAAATCAGAAGCCAGCGGAATGATTAAAAATTATGTTATCCCAATGGGAATCAATAATTTCAGTTTTTCTCCGAAACCTCACTCCCTGATCACTTTCACATGAAAAAGCACACCGAGTTCATTCACACACTCAATCACATATAGCCCGCCGGCACAACCTGACAAATCAAGTGTAAACAAACCATTATTCAATTCGCTTTTGCCCGTGCTAACAATTGAACCATTCGCGTTGAACAGTTTATAAGTAACACTTTTACCAGCGGGCAAAGAGATTTTCAGATAATCTTTAACAGGCATTGGAAAAGCCTCTATTTCTTGCAGCAATGCTGATGGTTTATCAACCGATGTAATATCTGTACAGCCTTTCAGGTAAAATTCGGCAGCAGAAGCCCATGGATTTCCGTTTACCTCGGAAAGACCAACGAGCCTGAAGTACCTGCCGATCAAGGGTTCGTTAAAAGTAATCTTTTGTGGGGCGGCCGTATTGACAAACTGACCAGTTGCCACAGCCTCTCCCCATTCCTGGGTGTTTTCGCTGATGTACAATGCATAATCCTTAATTCTTCCATTTTCGCCATCCTGACGATTAAGCAGGGTAAAATCAAAAAGCTTATAAGGCTGACCCATATCTATTTGAATTTCATGAGGATAAAGATCATCACCCGTGCTCCAGCGTGTGTGCCAGATGGTGGAAGGATCATCATCAAATGACATGATTGCCGTGCCGGGATAATTCACCTCTTCACTATCTACATAAACCAGTTCCCAGATATCCTTTGGAATTTCAGCCGGGTTATCACAGTCTTCTATTGACGGACAGGTAGTTGTTACAACCATATCTTCCATGGTTTTTTCATAGGTTATCCCATTCTGAGTAAGTTGAAAACCAACCGAATAGGAGCCTGGATTTCCCAATACAACCTTTGGATTCCGGCTATTGGCATCGCTAATATAGGTTGGTTCCGGAGTGATAATCCAATGCCAGTTCGTTCCCGCATGGTTGACGACCGAATGGTCATCGAAAAACAAAGTATCTGTCATACAATCATATACTGGTTTCTCAACCCAGGGATCGATCAAAGGTTCGAAAACTGTTTCCATTAAAGGTGATTCCCAGACACCGGCATTACCTGCGACCCTCAGTTTTCCATCCCGAAAAAACGGCAAGGCCATATTAACGGTCATTCCTGCCGGATAATTTGTGTTGTATGTTTGCCAATCGTCCATATCCTGTGTCCTGTAAAAAACACTGGCAGCCTGTCCGTTGCGCGAATTGGTGAACAGATATACAATATCCTGTCCATTACTACCCGGCTGAATCACAATACATTTGGTATATTCCTGCAAAGTTCCGGTAAAATCGGTCCAGCTTTCACCACCGTCATCCGAACGGAATATTTTACCGATATCGGCTGTCCATGTTCCGTTTTGCAGACAAGCATAAATCACATTTTCGTTTTCAGGTGAAATGGCAAAGAACAATTTTCCTTTCCAGTAAGATGTTCCATTTTCGCCATTGGTTAAACCTGGCTTCAATGTCCAGGTAATCCCACCATTTTCACTACGATAAAGGCCCATTCCAACCACGTCCAGATACATCACTGACGGATTTTTCCTGCTTATCTGCAGATATCTGACGGTGTTTGTAAAATTATGAAGCAAGGTATAGGAAATCCCCATATCGGTGCTTTTCCAAACACCCCTTTCTTCGCCAAGATAGATGGTTCCGTAATAGTTCGGATGAAAAACCATATTACTCCGGCGACCGCCATATTCCTCCATATTCGGATATTTCGAAAAGATAAATCGCCCTTCAGGTAAACCTTCGGCTATTGAGGGTAAAATCCAGCCATTACCCAGATCATTGAAAGCCACATGACGACTTTTTCCCTGCAATACCCATCCGGTTGGCGATTCGGCTCCTCCCATACGCAAAGCCTTGGGCTGATAAAAATCAGCAATAGAAGTATTTCCGTTGTGATAACGGCCACCGACAACGATATCTTCGTTCCAGCCCTGATCGAAACCCCACATATCAGAGCCAACCAAACCATTGTTATAAGCAACGTAATTCGCAGTGCTGGTGAAATTATCAGTCGTTAGTGTCATTCCACCATCGGTTGCCACCCATGTTTCTCCGTTATCAAGCAGTTTCATATCCTGAATGTCAGGATGAATGGCAAAATTACCACTGTAACCACCGATAGAATGAAAATTCTGTCCCGCATTGGATGACTTGAAGAGTGTGGTTGTGCCTGCAAAAATGATGTCTTTGTCGATAGGTGAAATCTCCAGTACCAGATCAAAATAACCCTGGCCATTGTCCATCGGAAAACTACCTGTCTGTCCGGTAGCCAGCAATGTCCAGCCTGTATTCATCCCGGCTGTGATCCCTTTGTAAAGCAAAGGAGTGTTGTTTGCACTAAGCATGACAGCCAGTAACATGGAAGGATCATCGGGCGTGGTGGCCAATAATCCGCCCGAAACATCGCTGATATTTACCGGGAATGTACTTTGTGCGCTGAAAGTGACGCCACTGTTTTGGGAAACAGCTACAACAAACTTACCGGCAATAACAGAGATTGCAAAAATAGTATTGCTGTTACCCGGTTGTATTTCAATATCATAGGTTGCGTTTGGCCAGGGATTTGTCCAGTTTTCTCCGGCATTGTTACTGATGAAAACACCTGTTGAAGTTGCAGCGATGATTTTATCGGGATCAGCCGGATCGATGCGTAACCGGTCTGCAGAAAATGTATTTCCCGATGCCAGCATGGCGGTCCAGGTTTGTCCGCCATCCGTAGTTTTATGGATCTGATTACCGGCTGCAACATACACAATATCTGCATTTTGCGGATGAATGACCGTTGCTGTAACACCTCCTCCAAAAACATAACCGGTCCCAACCTGTGACCATTGCTGGCCTTTGTTGGTTGATTTGTTTACAAAACCTGTTTCTGTACCAGCAAAAAGTATGTTTTCATTGGATGAAGCCACATCGAAAGAATATACATTCACCTGCCAGGGACAAGCAGCTGGCGGAGTATCGGAGCCAGATTCGTTCAGCCAGAAGGTTTCCTTCGGACCAACAAAAGTCCAGTTTGATCTGGAATCAGTATTTTTTCTATCAGGAATTTTTATAGTTTTTTGAACCTGAATGTTCTCTGGAATAATTATTTCACCTGATTCATTTACAAAGGCTTCCACTACCCTTGACCATATTTTATAATACCGGATAACCGCACTTTTCTCTTCAGGATTTTCATCGCTGTATTTTTGAAATGCCTCCGATATTTCATTGAAATTCAATGGATAAACATATAACATTTTTGCCCATTCAGGAAAATTATTCTGGCAGGCTGGTTTATAACTTTTCGGGATTCCGGGCAAATCGTCATAAGGTGTAAAATATTTCTGGCCAATAGCCTGCATCGAAAATACAAGCATGAAAAACAACAGTAGAGTTTTATGAATTAATGTCTTCATCGCCTTTGGTTTTATTGAAAAATCATTGATGTATTTGTGATATCTTAATTTTTTTGGATTTAATCCCGGCACAATTTTAAAGTGGCATTATCGACGAAACCAGGATTATTCTGACCGTGAGAATACAAGCGAAATTTCTTGATTTTCATCTTTCAGAATTAGTTTACTCTCTTCCAGGGTATAAAACATCGTCGATTGTAATGCCTGATTCAGTTCGTCTTCCTTTCCTTCCGGACAAGCCATCCTGGTTGAAATCATCTCACCAAAACTAATTTTTCCCGGGTTCATATTCACTTTTCCACTTATCATATTACATCCGCTTGAACCACCGAAACGCAATGCATCCATCTCAAAAGTGAAAACAGGCATTTTCCCGTAAAAATCAGTTTCTACCGCTTTTTTGTTGCCAAGCTGATCCAGTTTCCATTTTCCATCAAGCCGGTAATCAGGCACATAATTTCCGCGACCGGTAAATGTTTTTTGTGTTTCACCATCTTTATTTAAATCGATAGTGATTTTGTATTGAAAAACTTCGTCCGACATGGTGTCAGCGCATTCTTCCATCATCGAAACAAATGACAACTGACCTGAACTGTTGGATGCCGAAAAACCGGGGGTGGCAGTTCTGTACCATTTCACTTCCTCTTTTCGAAAAACAAACCGATCACCATTCATTGTACTGAAAATAATATCGCCTTCAAAGTCGATATCTATTGCCCAGAAAGGCTCATTACCGGTGGCATAAAAATCAATTCCGCTTTTCCATTTCTTTTCCATGAAACCCAAATTGCCGGTTTCTTCTGCAAAAGGTTTTGTTTCGACAGGTTTAGCTGTCTTTGATATGCTTTTGCATGAAGTAACAACCACCAGCGCGGCAAATAATATGAATGGAATTGTTTTCATTATTGACGGATTTGAAAAATGTAAATATTTAATATTTAGCCGATTAAAATTTAATCGTCAGAAATTTCGCTTAGTTTTTTACGGTAGGTCGAGAACACATTGGCTCTCGATATGTAGCCGATATATTTGCCATCCTGCACAACAACTATATTGTATTTACCAGATTCCTGAAACTTTCGGGCCACTTCTTCCATCGATTCGTTTGGTGTAATTGTGAAAGTAGGCATTACCATGATGTTCTCAATAGGAGTACTGTATAAATCATTGTCGAACATAATGTTACGAATATCATCCAATAATATATGACCCATAAACTCTTTATTGTCATCCACCACAGGAAAAATATTCCGTTTTGAAATGGCGATGATCTTTACCAGATCGGCCAGCATGGTCCCAGGCTTGATCGTATGGAAATTGGTCTCGATCAATCTTCCGACTTTCATCTGGCTTAATACGTTTTTGTCTTTATTGTGTGTGAGTAAATCACCACTTTGCGCCAGTTGATAAGTATAAACAGAATGATTGATGAAAATCCGTACGGTGGCATACGAAATGGTTGATACAATCATCAATGGTACGAAGAAGGAATAACCGCCTGTTATTTCTGCAATCAGAAAGATCCCGGTGAGCGGGGCAAGTAAAATCCCGGCGATTACGCCACCCATGCCAACCATCGCGAATTTTGTAGGGTTCAGTTCTCCAAATCCCATATCGGTAACAAAAATGGCAAAAAATAATCCGGTGAAAGCACCGATAAAAAGTGCAGGCGCAAAAATTCCACCCACTCCCCCGGAACCAAAAGTAACAGAAGTGGCGACAGCTTTTAGTAAAATAACTGCTCCGAAAAGCATGAAAACCACCCATTTTATTTCACGGTAATCGTAAAAGATGCTGCGGTTGAAAAGGACGCTGTAGTCACCCTGAAGACTTAAATTGATCGATTTATAACCTTCGCCGTACAATGCAGGAAAGAAAAATATCAAAACACCCAGCGTCAGACTACCAATCAGAAAACGGGTTTGCCAATGTTTGAAACGCCTGAAAAAATGCTCCGAGGCAATATAAACTTTTGTAAAATAAACAGATACCAATCCAAGTATAACGCCAAGCACAATATAATACACCGTATTGCCCGGAATAAAAGCTTCTATTTCTTTGACCGGATAAGCCACAGCCTGTCCGAGCACAAAATAGGAAGTAAGCACAGCAGTCACAGTTGCGAGTAACAAAGGAATAATAGATGCAACCGTAAGGTCGATCATGATCACTTCGAGCGCAAAAACAACGCCGGCAATCGGTGCCTGGAATATGGCTGCCATGGCTGCAGCGCTTGCCAGACTGATCATTAATGTGATTTGTTTATAATTCAGGCGAAGAATCTGACCAATGTTTGAGCCAATGGCTGCACCTGTAGAAACTGTTGGCCCTTCCAGTCCGACAGAACCACCAAAACCAACCGTAAAAGCACTCGCGACAATGGAGGAATATGTATTATGCCTTTTAATGAGTCCGTTTTTACGCGAAATAGAATACAATACTCCGGGAATCCCGTGGCCTGGCTCCGATTTAACAATAAACCGCATGAAAAGAATAGCGATAAGAATACCAACAGCAGGATAAAGAAAATAAAGATAATTTCCTCCCTGACTGGTAATGGCCAGATTGAGCAGATAACTTATAAAATGTGCTGATTTCTTGATGATAATGGCCGAAATAGCTGCCAGAACGCCAACCACAATACTCAGTATATAAGTGTATTGCTTGTCAGAAATATGACCGATACGCCATTTAAAAAACCTGAGTAATAATTTATCCATTCTGCAAAGTAATCCCTGATGTTTAGTTTGCGAATTTAGTCAATCAACAGAAAAAAGCTAACGGAACAGATTAATATTTGTGTTTTGCTATACACTAGATGGCACTTTGCCCAGATATCCAACAACACACTACGCCGACAGAGTTAAGATCAATCACTTTTCACTTTGTTATTCCTTCCCGAAACATCCGGCTAAAAATTTTATCTTCGTGCACCAAAATCAGAAAAATGAAAATTATCAGTTATAACGTAAATGGTGTAAGAGCCGCCATTTCAAAAGATTTATACGGCTGGATTCGTGCAGCGAACCCTGATGTTTTGTGCTTACAGGAAATTAAAGCACAGACAGATCAGATTCCACTATTGGAATTTGAGGCGCTTGGATATAAAAATTATTGGTTTCCGGCACAGAAAAAGGGATATTCGGGAACGGCCATTCTTTCAAAAATAGAACCCGATCATGTGGAATATGGCATGGGAATACCGGCATATGACAACGAGGGGCGTTTTTTGCGTGCCGACTTTGGCCGGCTGAGTGTGGTGAGTGTGTACCATCCTTCGGGCAGCAGTGGCGATGAGCGCCAGGCATTTAAGATGAAGTGGCTTGATGATTTTACCATCTATACTGAAAAATTAAGGATCGACCGTCCCAATCTGGTATTGTCGGGCGATTTCAATATTTGTCACGAAGCAATCGATATCCATGATCCTATTCGTAATGCCGTCATTTCAGGCTTTTTGCCAGAAGAGAGGGAATGGTTCACGAAGTTTTTAAAATTGGGTTATACCGATACATTCCGTCATTTGGTTAAGGAGCCACATCAATACAGTTGGTGGAGTTATCGAGCCAATGCCCGTAACAACAACAAGGGATGGCGTATTGATTATCATATTATCACGAACAATATTTTGCCAAACCTTGAGTCTGCGCGCATCCTGCCCGAAGCAAAACATTCCGATCATTGTCCGGTGGTGGTTGATATTGCTGATTAGAGTTTGTCCATAATGTCCGATTTCTTCGTTATTCTCGATCTTCAAATCAGTCATGTACCCTCAGTACACTCCTGATTTTCAGCTCATCGAAACCTCGAACTCGAACATTCTGAATCAAACTCCCGACTTTATGGACAGACACTAATTACAGATCGACTGGACGTCAATTTAACTTTGTTCAATCGGTTGGCTGACTATAATTTAAACGAATAGCCCAGACCCACAACAAAATCTGTTTCAGGTCGGCTTACATTGAATTCCTTTTGAATCATATAAAAGACATCAATCTTGTGGTGTTTCGAAAAAGCGTATTCAATTCCGGTTGCAGCACGGATATTATCAAACGCACCATACCACGGCGAATTTAATGGTGTGAAAAGTTCAACTGACAGGTAAGGAGTTATTGGCTTTTCTGTATCCCATTTCAGGCTGAATTTATTACGCAAATAATATTCTGCAATTCCGCCATCAGAATCACGTCCGATATCGGCATATTCGTCCTGAATACGACATCGCAATTGAATTTTTATCGGTTTTAACTTTTTTTCATATTTGATGTCAACATACATTCTTTGCCTGAAACTGTAATAATTGTCTTTCCTGCGTTTTTCAACAAATCTGTAATTTACAGCTACCTGAAAATATTTATTAATCTTATATTCCAGACCAATATCAGAATAGATGGTGCCGGCTTCCGTCATGTTTTCGTTGAATCGCAGCTCCTGCGATACATTGGCTGATAATTTTTTAACCAGCTTTGCTTCAATGCTTAACGACGTCCATAACTGCGCATCCTGATCCTGACAAATGACTGGAGTATCACAAAAAAGAACAAAAATAACAACTGAAAAAACAAATAAACGGACACTTTTCGATAGCATGTTCAGCTCATCTTTTTTTGTAATAGTAAATATTTATTGAAGTGGCATCTTTTAAAAAATCGATTGAAGTGATCGAAAACCGGTGAATATCAAAACCGGTCCGTTTCCTTAAATCCTCTAGTAAAATCGTGTGATTTTCAGGCTTGATTAACTCTATCTTTTCATAAATAATCGTTTTCGAAACTTCCTGTTTGAAAATAATTGGATGATCGAGTATAAAAATGAAAGCAATAAATATCGCATTAAATACCAGAATTGGCAATAAACCGAGTCCGATAGCATTGATGAGCCCCAGCGCAATGGCAATCAGCAGGTATGTCATCTCCTTCATCGAAATGCCTTCGGTTCGATACCTTAACATCGAAAAAACAGCAAATAAGCCAAAAGCGGCTCCCATCGAAATATTGGTTTTATTCAGCACAAAAGTGATGATGAAGATAATAATGTTAAACAGGAAGAAGGTGAACATAAACTCTTTGTTCCTGTAGTTTGGGAAATAGATGAATCCGAAAATGAGGATCATTGTCGAAATGTCGATGGCAATGGCATAAACAAAACGCTCGTTAATCGTTACAACATCAGTACTATTTGTACTGACACCGGCTACATTTTCAGAAGCGTTTTTTATGCTCATGTTTTCGGTTGTCTGATCTGATTGTCCAAAGGCAGAAAAGAATCCGAATGCCAATCCGAGAATCAAAATGCAGAGGAGTGCATGTTTAATATATATCATATCCAAGTTTATTTAAAGAAATTATCTTATTTTTGAAACGGTTCATTTTCAAGTCTTTATTCAAACAGGCCAATCCCATGCAATATTTGCTGAAATAGTTAAGAGTCTGACGCTCCGATTTCATGAGTTGTCTGAATGGCGAAGCAGCATGCATTTCCTCTTTTACTTCAATAATGACAAGTTTATCAATTTGCTTTTCGCCAGAAACGCTTGAATAGCGGAGGTTTAGATCGACAGTGAGCCTTTCGTTTGCATTTTTATTAACAAAAGTAAGCCGATCGAAAAACACTTTTAATGCAGGAACAAAGTTGTGGTATTCTCCGGGTGTATGTTCACCGATAAACCGGACAAGCGATTCGTCTAGTATTTCAGATACACGTTCAATCAGTAACCGGTTTTTAATCGTCCGGCTATTATTGTTTTTTGATTTAATTTCGAAATAGGTGATGCCGGAGTTCACATATTTTCGAAACCGCAGTTTAAACCTGTTTCGTTTGCCGTTGTGATGCATCTGGTAGAGGTGAAATCCTGGTGTATCGAAATAAGACGTTTCATAAGGATGGATCGATTTCCCACCAATCATAAGCAATTTGTAGTTTTCAGAAATAGCTTTCAGATAACCATTTAACTTGTCCTGATGAATGACATATTTTGTATCGATGCGGTTGAGCAACTTCACATGATCCATCTCTTCGAGACTAATCGGATCAAAATGTAACAATGTTGCGGCAATATCATTCATCAATATAGAGCAAATGCCCTGATTATTTATTATATCATTATTGATTTTAAGTCAGAATACGGCATATGACTATTTAAAAATTTTAATCTCCTCGACTTCAACCGTTTGACGATTATTGTCAATGGTTATGTCTTTTACAACTGCATAAATTTCGGAGGCGAGGGTCAATGTTGAATCTTTTGAATAGACATAAATGGTATAATCACCTGACCGCAGATATTTGAATTCATAAATTCCATCGTAATTGCTGCGTATGCGCTGACTGTAACTATAGTCGTCTCCATAAATTAAAAAAACATCTTCGTCAGCTGCCGGATAAATCCCTTTCAAAGTGGTAAATTCAGCGTTGTAATCGTATGCCACGATTTTTCCGTAAATGGTTGAATTTCCTCCTATTCCGGGTTCTTTTGAACAGGACAACACAACTAGAAAAATGAGAAATGACAGAAATACCCTTGATGACCTTTTCATTTAACAGAAATTTAAGGATTTAATAACACAAGCAACCACAAAAGTAAGTAAATATACCAGTTTTTGTATTCTGTATGCAGCTAAATAAAAATTATAAAATCCGGCCAAACCATAAGGAAAAAATCGGACGAAAAATCACTCTCTGGTTTATAGTGAAATCAGCGTTTCTATCTAAAAAACCGGATGGATTTCAATCAATTATCAGTGTAATTCCAATTGTTAAATGACAAAAAAAACATCCGGCTGAAGACTGTTTCCAACCGGATGTATAAATACCATGATTATAAATCCAGGCAACTTATTTACCCATCCATGCTGAGAGCATCCAAACGGTTTTTTCCTGCTCACGAATGTAATCACTCATCAGTGCGTTGGTACCTTCATCGTTCATCCCGGCCGCAAACTGAAGAATTTCACGTTCCTTGGCAATCAAAACGCGGAAACCATCGAGTAAATGATTCACCCCTTCACGACCTTCACTTACATTTTTCAATTCAGAAATTGCCGCCTGAGAAGCGTAAATACTGTAGGCATGTGTCGGAACATGTCCCAGAGTCAGAATCCGTTCTGCAATCTCATCAATTTTTAACTGAAAATCCGTGTAAATCTCTTCAAACTTCAGGTGAAGTTCAAAAAATTTCTCTCCACGGATATTCCAGTGAAAACCGCGGGTATTCATATAAAACATAGAGAAATTTGCAAGTAAATCATTCAGTCTTTCGGCCAGATCCTTTGATTTTTCAATATCCAGTCCTATCGCGTTCAATGTTTTCATCTTTTTTATTTTTAGTTTTTTATTTGTTAATCTGAAGCAAAATTAAACCAAACCAATATATCAGTCAAATTGATAATATTTAACATTCAATAGATATTATCTATATTTGTGCAAAATTGAATATTATGGTCAGTTTAATTCAACTTGAATACATTGTAGCGATAGACAATTACAGGCATTTTGCCCAGGCAGCCGATCATTGTTTTGTTACGCAGCCTACGTTGAGTATGCAGGTGAAAAAGATGGAGGACGATCTGGGTGTGAAGATTTTTGACCGGAGCAAACAACCTGTTATGCCAACCGAAATCGGGCTGCGTATTTTAGAACAGGCCAGGATTGTGCTGTCTGAATCAGGAAAACTTCATGAATTGGTAAAACAATTTACAGGTGATGTAAGTGGTGACCTGATTATCGGCATTATACCCACCTTGTCGCCTTACCTTTTGCCTTTGTTTGCGGGAAATTTTAAACGCAAATATCCGCTCGTAAACCTCAGGATAGAGGAGCTACTGACAAGTCAGATTGCCGAAAAACTCAAAACGGACCAACTTGATGCCGGAATATTTGTTACACCATTCAATGATCATTCCATCGTTGAACAAGCTGTTTTTTATGAAGAATTACTGGGTTATGCGCATCCGGATCATCCATTACTGGCCCGCGAATCAGTTGATTTGAGTGATGTGTCCAACTATGATGTCTGGCTCCTTGGGGACGGACACTGTTTTCGCAATCAGGTAATAAACTTATGTTCTGCGACAAACAGAATCAACCATGAGTTACCGTTCGGTTTCGAAAGTGGTTCTTTGGAAACACTCATCCGGCTCATCAATCGTGAAGGTGGATTTACAATTATTCCGGAACTTGCTGTTGCAGAAGGATTGAACGTTCCAGAAGCACAAATTTTCAGATTCAGCCACACAAAACCAATCAGGGAAATCAGTATTTGTTATTCGCGACTCTATACAAAACGCCATCTGATCCAATTACTTGCGGAAGAAATTGCAGCCTCGGTTCCTGTGGCCATGCACGATCGAAACCGTGGCGAACTGGTAAACTGGAAATAAAAATATTTCTTAGAAACTGTCTAGATTTTATTTTTGAGTAGTTT
>CAJBPB010000146.1 GCA_903957365.1 uncultured Bacteroidota bacterium | reverse complement strand
GTCTCAGTAAAAGTGTGAGTGAACCATGTACATAAATATTTATTTAAGGTCTGCTGAAAAACAGTTAACCCCATGAATATCAACCACTAAATTTGGATTTAACTGTGATTAATTGCAAGCAATTTTATCAATCACATTGAAAAAGCTTGCAGTCTTATCATAATACTGTTCTTAACCTTATCATGCCCATTTGAACTCCAACAGGATAGAAAGAGTAAAAGAACTGCGATTAGAGAGGCTCGTTTGTGCCTTGTACTTATGGCAAAACACCTTTTTACTTTATTTTTTAAACGCAGAGAACGCCATGAAGACGCAAAGGTCGCAAAGATATCATCCACATTGATAACAATGCTCATGTGTCAACCTCTGGCGTTCTTTGCGCCTCCATTGCGACCTTTGCGGTTAAGCTTTTTTGGTTGTATATCAATTATTTAACAAAGGAAAACAGGTAAGAGATGGTTTAAGCAAGGATACGTTCACACCCATCTCTCATCTGGCTACTGGCTTTGACAAGCCTCTTGAAAAAATTTCTGTTGAAAGGGGGAGTTTTTAAGTTAAGAGTAAGAAACCCTGAAAGAGTTCAATATCATAATTTCAGGACTATTCAACCCACTTCGGGGCTGAGTGGTTTGTTGGATGATTACCTCCGGTTGCACCGGAGGTTATTAAAATTAAACTCCTCCGGAGTTTTTAAGCAGACCCTATTTAATTTCAGCTGACTATTCCACTGATTTCAAAACCAGGAAAACCCTGCATTCATTTTTTAACTTATCACTCCAATTGTAAAATAAAACGTAGCGCCTTTATCAGGTTCTGATTCGGCCCAAATATCGCCTCCATGCCGTTCAATAATTCTTTTTACTGTGCTAAGACCGACACCAGTACCCTGAAACTCTTTATAGGTATGCAGTCTAACAAATGGATTGAAAAGCTTATCGGAATTAGCCATGTCGAAGCCAGCTCCATTATCTTTGATAAAATAAACGGTTTGTCCATAAATTTCCTTTATGCCAATGTTTATTATTTGAGTTTCTCTTTTTGAACTGTATTTAAAAGCATTACCTATCAGGTTACTCAACACGATATGCATAAGTGCACTGTCAGCAACAACTGAGATACCGCTCTGTAAGTCAATTTTTATGTTTTTTAAGTTCAACTTAGTAATAAGATCCTCAATAATTTCATGCGCCATTTTGGAAAGATCGATTGGAACAGGTTCAATATCCGCCCTTCCTGAACGTGAATAATTCAATAAGTCAGTGATCAGGGTATTCATCTTATTGGCGGATTTAGATATCCATTCAAGGTGCTGCCGTGCAGCAGCATCACATTTTTCAGAAAAATCCTCTAAAAGAATATCAGAAAAACCAATAATACCCGCCAAAGGGGATCGCAGATCATGTGATACAGTATGGGCGAAAGCATCCAGTTCCTCATTGGCTGTCTGCAAATTCAAATTTAAACTTTCAAGCTGTTGTTTGGCTTCAATTAATTCAGTATTACGGTGAATGGCGGCTTCATAAACCGACAACAAAAGATTAAGTATCTGCTTCTTATCAGAATTTATCTGATACTGTGTTCCCTGAAAAACAATTTCGATTGACATATCTCCAGCCCCTGAACGACGCATATCACGGTTGGCAAGCAAAAAATGAATCCTTGACAATAAATACTGTTCATCATAAGGTTTTGTGATAAAATTATCTGCTCCCGCCTGTAACCCCCTTACTATATCAAGAGGATCGCTTAGAGAAGTGAGCAGGATTACAGGAATATCGCGTAATTGCGGATTACTTTTAATTTTGGTACAGAATTCATAACCATCCATGACTTGCATCACAATATCGCTGATGATGAGAATAGGAGGGTTTTCAACAGCGCTGTTATAGGCATCTACGGCATTGTTGAATAAATTCGAATTGATATTGTTCTGATCAAAAAAATGTTGAAGTTTTTTTGCCTGAACCAGGGAATCCTCAACAGCCAGTATATGACTTTTACCCAATGATATTGAGTATGAGGTTAATAAATTATCCATAAGACTATAAATTATATATTTTAACTAATTCGTTTACAATATTTTCTGGTGATAATACTAAACTTGCCCCTCCGAGTCGAATGGCCTCACCAGGCATGCCATGCACAAGGGAGCTGTCTTCATTCTGTGCAAAGGTAATTGCGCCAAGATCGAACAGCATTTTTAATTCATTGGCGCCGTCTTTTCCCATTCCTGATAGCAATACAGCTATTGCATGTTTACCATAAGCATTTGCAAGACTATTGAATAAGTAACTTACAGATGGCCTGAGGTTATTTTCAGGTGGGTCTTTTGTTACTTTGACAATTCCTTTTTTATGAAATCCAAGATGCGAATCACCGGGTGGGATATAGGCGTAACCTGGCAATAAAATGTCACCATCTTTAGGGATATTCACGCGAATTGTTGAAAATGAATTTAGCCAATCGCAGAATCCTTCAGCAAAATTTTGATCGATATGTTGCACAATAATGATGGGTACAGGAAATTTTGGTGGAATTGCACTAAGTATCGTTTGTAATGCCATTGGACCTCCGGCTGATGCACCGATGGCAATAATATTAAAAGGCCCGATGTTTTCTGATAATTTTTGTGTTGCTACAGTTTTTTTCTTGTTTTCCAAAGTAAGAAACTCAATTGAACTCTCAGGTTTTTTTTGTTGGGGAGATACCTTAATTCCAGCCATCATTTTAAGCGTGTTTCTATATTCTCTTGCTGAATGAGAATATTGGGGATGACCAAATCCATAGGGTTTGGGTAAGATGGTTAAAGCTCCGGCTTTCAGTATATTAAACGAGATTAATATATCGGAGGGATCATACAGACTGCTTACTATGACGATTGGAACTGGATTATGGTACATGATATGGCGTGTAGCTTCCAAACCATCCATCTCAGGCATCTGGATATCCATACTAATAACATCCGGCTTGTACTTCGCAACAAATTCAACTGCAAGTTTACCGTTTGCAACAGCCCCGATTACTTCAAACAGAGGATCTTCTGACAGTATTTGCTTTTGAAGACGAAGTACAGTAACACTGTCTTCAACCAATAGAACTTTAATCGTTTTCCCGATCATTATTTCAGATTGACATTATTGTTCTGGTAAATTAGTTTAAATCATGAATACATCACAAGGTCATTTATTCAATTTCTAAATAAGCCTTTTGATGGTATCAACAAGATTACTCTGTTCAAAATTACTTTTTACAATGTAAGCGTTAGCGCCAGCCTCCATACCACGTTGCTTATCGAAATCTGAACTAAGCGCAGTAACAAGAATTACCGGAATATTTGTAAAGCGTTCATCGTTTCTGATTTTTGCGGTTAATTCAAAGCCGTTCATGTTTGGCATCTCAACATCAGAGACAACCAGATCATATCGTTCAGATTGGATAAATTGAAATGCCTCCAGACCATCAACAGCTGTTTTAACTACAAAGCCAGCTGATTCCAGAATATTTCGGAGAAGGGTACGGGAAGTGATAGAATCTTCTGCAACCAGAATATTCAATACAGGTACGGCAGAAACTTCATCTTCTTGTTTTGCAACTGATAAATTTGTACTGGACTGCAGCGCTGTATCTATTAGTTCAGAGACACTCAATATTGGAATTACCTGTCCATTTCCCAGTATGGTTGCACCTGCTATATTTTTGACATGGATAAGTTGTGGTCCCATTTCTTTGACAATTCCTTCCTGTTCACCGATAACTTCATCCACAATAAATCCAATTCTATGTTGAGCAGACGACAAAATCAATACAGGAAAATATGCATTAATTGCCTTTTGTTTTTTTCTCTGCGGAATTCCTAAAACACTACTTAATTCTACCAAAGCAATACTTTCGTTGTTGCGATAAAAGAAAGGTTTCGATTCGGCGTACAGGATTTCATTTTGTTTGATCCTGACTGCCCTGTTTACTGATGTCGTCGGAATAATGAATTGATGCTCATTTACCTTAACAAGAACACCGCGAAAAGTAGAAAGAGTAAGTGGTAAGGTGATTGAAAATGTCGTTCCCTTATCAGGTTCAGAGCTAACAATGATGTTACCACCCAATCCGGTAACTTTTTCCATAACAATTGCCATACCAAGACCTCTGCCACTCAAATCCGTAATAATCGGACTCGTAGAAATCCCTGATCTGAAAATAAAGGAAAGCAATTCCTGATCGCTCATGCGGTTTATTGAAGCAAGTGTTGCGAGCCCTGCTTTGATAACTTTTTCAGTGAGTACTTGTCTGTTAATTCCTGCACCATCATCGGTGAGTTTAAGAATCACTTGTTTGCCATCTTCCTGATTAATGTCGATCGCAATTATGCCAGCCTTAGGTTTGCCTTTTTTTATCCTGACAGCTGTAGTTTCAAGACCATGATCGATGCAGTTGCGGATAATATGAATAAGAGGGTCCTTCATTGCTTCTAAAATCCGGCGATCGATTTCAGTTTCAGCGCCATGAATCGTAAGATGGATCTCTTTATCGAATTCTTTACCCAGATCACGAACGATTTTTGGGACAATATCCAGTAAAGAGGAGAATGGAAAAAGTAAGGTCGATTTAATATCAAAGAGCAAATCATCCACCATGCGCGATAAGTTTCGGTGAAAATGGTTTAATTCGCGCTGAATGATGCTCTGATCCTCATGATTTGTTTTTTGAATTTCATGAATGTAATAACCAAGCGTTGCTTTTACAGCTATGAATTCTTCTGCCTGTCTCAACAGGTTTTCAAGTTTCCTTGTCGAAATACGAACCGTATCTTTAGCGAGCTGTTTATCAATTAAAACTGGTTCTGGCACTGAAAGAACCGGTTCTTGTTCAAGTTGTTCAAGTGGCTCTTCTGTTTTGGAAAACTGGAATATTGTCTCAGTAGTCTCAGCAGGCTTTTGTGTGTTTGTAAAATTTTTTACTGTGTTTTCTATCGCTTTTAACAAGGGTAAATACATGCCTGAACTGATTGTTTTATTCGTATTGTCAATATCAGCCAGCATAACATTTAAGAAATCCAAACCTTTATACAACAGATCAAAAAGGCCTGGATTTAAGGTAAAGGTTCCCTTTTTCAATTGTTGAAAAACACTTTCCATAGATTGGCAAATACGCTCGATATCGATCTGGTTTACCGCACGGGCAGCGCCTTTTAGACTGTGAAATTCCCTAAAAGTTGTTTCAATGATTGTTTTATACAGTTCTGGTGGTGGCTGCTTTTCAAGTTTCAGCAAGCCATCCGTGATAACTGAATGGTGTTCTGCTGCTTCTATCTTAAAGTCAGCAAGCAATTCACGCAAAAAATCCTCCTGCCTGTTATCCACTTTTAGTTAAAATTTGAATTTTTCGATTACTGTTTTTAAATTTTGGCCCAGTTCATTCAGGTTATGTGCTGCGGTTTGGGTTTGCCGCACACCGGTCACATTTTGCTCACTCGCTTGTTTAATATTCTCCATTGCCGGAACAATCTGGTCCATTCCGGCCATTTGCTGCTGGCTTGATGTCGATATCTGGATAACGGACTGCGCTGCATCGTTTACCGTTTCAGTCAAAATATCAATCATTTCACCACTCTGACGCGCTAAATTGTTTCCATTTTCGACCGCGATTAAACCTTGTTCGGTAGCAGCAACAGCGGTATTCATTCCTTTTTGAATTTCATTCAGTATTTCCTTCACCTGAGAGGTAGCTTTCTTTGATTGTTCAGCAAGGCTCCGTATTTCCTGCGCCACCACTGTAAAACCCCTTCCGTGTTCGCCTGCTTTTGCCGCTTCTATAGCAGCATTTACTGCCAGAAGATTTGATTGATCTGCTATATCATTTACCGAAGCTGTTATTTCGCCAACAGAACGATTTTGTTCCGAAAGTTTGATTACACTGTCAGAAATTACTTTCATTTGCCCATTGATACGGTTCATTCCCTCAATGGCCTGTTGCACTGATTCTTTTCCATTAAAGGCAGCCTCGGAGGCCCGGTGTGAACTATCGAGCACGTTTTGTGCTTTTTGGGTAGCCAGCATGGCCGTCTGGCGGATTTCTTCCATGGTTACTGTTGTTTCAGAAACTGCTGTAGCTGTTTCGGTGGCGCCGGTTGAAACTTCGGTTACTGTTGTGAGTATTTCTGCTGCTGAAGTACCCAGAATTGCTACTCCATTTTGAATCTCGGATAGAATTTTTACCAGCATATTTCTGACCCAAAACAAGATCGCTAGAGAAACCAATATTAGAAAAATGCCAATTATAACCAGTTCATTCAGGCTATATTGAACCGTGGATTCATTTTTACGTTGTACACCTGAAACGAAGGCATCAATTTCCTCTTCAAGTTTGATGATATCGATTCTGATTTTATCGTAGATAGGCTCCTGTGTATTGATTGAATATTGAATAGCTTCTTCATTTTTCCCATCTGCGATCATCTTAATCTGCTGGTCACGATTTTGCCTGAAAATATTCATTTGTCTTTTAATATCCACAAAATGTTCTAATTCATCAGGAAATTCAATCAATTGCTGCTCTATTTCACCAACCCTGATTTCTACCTGCCCAACCCTTTCCCTTATTTCTTCGAGTGTTGATTCTTTTCTGGTATTGTCTTTGGCTAGCAATGCCTGAAGAGTTAGCGCCCTGAGGCGGTTCTCATCAGACCTCAGCTGGGTTAGATTTCGTACAATAGTAAGGGATTTGAATAATTGAACTTCTGAATTCCGCATTTTAATCATGCTTGTGTAGGATACAATGACAAGGATTATGATTGACAAAATAATTATCCCTGTTCCTGTAATAAGTTTTGTTCTGGTATTAAGGTTTGATAAAAAACTCATATTTCATCCTCCTGACAATTAGTTATTTATTAATTTATTTTTGATTTACCAATATTGTAGCTTCTGAAAGCAAACGCACACCATCGAGTATGATTATTCCGTCCAAAGTAATTCCTTTTATAAAAGCAGCACCTTTCCCGTTTAAAGTTGCAGGAACAGCGCTCAGTGATTTCTCATCAATATTTCTGGTGCCGGCAATCGCATCCGCGATAATACCGAATTCCATTCCATTTTGCTGAATGATAATGATCTTATTAAGTTCGGTAATTCCTTTTGTAACCAGACCAAGAAATGTTTTCAGATTAACAACAGAGATAATTTTACCCCTGACATTGGTTACACCGGCAATATACGAAGGAGTACCCGGAATGATGGTAAGCCCTTTTAAAAGTAATACTTCGCTGATCAGATGACTTTCAATTCCATAACTTTCAGGGGTGAGCAGAAACTCAACAATATGCAGTGTTTTATCTTCCTTAACATTATCAATGCCTGTATCCAAAGCAAGCAATAAGGCTCTTTCTTTTAATATTTCGGTATCTGATTTCATTTTACATTTCCTGTTATTGTTTCCACCATCGAACGGATACTCCAGACAGAATGACCTTCTGATCCATCTAAAACCATATTATCATCCAATTTTGATAATAGATTGCTAACGTTTTTGAAATGCCGGGTAGTTCCTTCTACATTGCCCATACTTAAGTAAATATTTCCCAAAAGCAAGTGTGAAAGGATATGATTCTGATCGAGGTAGATTCCTCGTTTTAAGAGTGATTCAGCTTCTTTTAATGCATTATTCTCAGCCTGAATGGATGCGATTAAATAATAAACTTCCACATTCATTCCGTCTAGTTTAATTAATTGGGCACTCCATTTTAGCGCTTCGTCATGCTGTCCGAGATTAGCATAAGCTTTAACCAAAAGAACTAACCATGGTATAGGACTTGATGCCTTCTTAATCTCGTTCTTACAATAATCAACACATTTTTGATATTGTCTGGTATTAAACTGCTGCAGTGCCTGATCGATAGGATTTGTTGCCTGCGCTAAATTCTTTGACTTAAAAACATTTGATGGAGGTTGCAGAATTGCGCTTTTGACAGCTTTGGTTTGCTGCTTTGGTTTGTCGGACCGAATCTCAGATTCATTTGTGATTTTTGGTAAAAAGATTGGTTTTAACTTTTTTTCCGACTTTTGATAAACGATGCTTTTTTCATATTGGATTTTCGCAAAAGATGAAAAATTTTCATCGCTCAATTCAACCGGACTGGTAATGAACCATCCACCCTGTGTCAAAGCTTTGTAAAATCTTTGTCCGATAGCCATATTCAGTTCCTGCGAAAAATACATCAAAACATTGCGGCAGAAAATGATATCAAGTGATTCTGTCTGGCTTTGGGCCGATGGGTAATTGTCTTCGCAGAGATTCAGATAATCAAAACGAACCATATTTTTAATTTCAGGGGCAATGAGCCAGCCATTACTTACTTTCCTGAAATATTTATCACGCAGCTTTTCAGGTGTTTCCCTAAAGGACCAGCTACTATAAATCCCATCGGCTGCCTTTTTTAGAAAATTCCGGTTGATATCTGTACCTAAAATGCTAATATTCCAGTTCTTAATATCCGGAATGGTTTCAAGAAGCAAAATGGCTAATGTATATGGTTCTTCTCCGCTACAACATCCGGCACTCCATATTTTGATATGTTGTGATTTTCCAAATCTTTGTGTCAGAATTTCGGGAATAATATTTTTCTGAAACACATCGAGTATGGATTGATCCCTGAAAAAATAGGTTTCACCAACTGTCAGATAATTTGTTAACACTTCAAGTTCAAGGTTTGTAAATTCTTTTTGCTCCAGCCATTTGGCTATGTGTTCGGCATTTTCTTCATATCCAAGTTCTTTAGCGGCCAAAATCAATCCTCGTTTCAGGTCGTTCCAACGATTAATTGGAAAATTTAATCCCAATAATTCCGCAATTCGCCTGCTCGTTACTTCAAGTGTACTATTTGAAATCATAGACTTTGATTTTTTTCAATTTCAATTGATTTGTCAAACTCGATGATATCCTCAACTTCAAAAAACTTTTCGATATCGTAAATAAATACGATTCCATCAGGAGTAAGAAAAACTCCATACGCTTCAACTGACTGATTCAGAAAGTCAGTCGGGAAAATACTCTCTTTCTTCGAAATCACAACTCCTTCAACAGTATCAGCCACCAGAACGATCTGACGATCGGAAGTTTTGGTAATCAAAAAAACCTGTTCAGGTAAAATATTTGTCTGAACAAGATTAAACCTGTGCCTTAGATTAATAACAGGAAGAATTTTGCCATGAAAATTGATTAATCCATGAAATATTTTGGGAGCATTCGGAACAGGGGTAACTTCAACAGCCCTGATAATTTTTACCACGGCTGACAATGGGATAGCAAGTCGAATGTCACCTATCCCAAAACAGAAAATTTCTTCTAAACCAGCATCCATGCGAGTTAAATTTAGCTAAAGATAAATCATTTTTAAACTTTTACAAATTATGTTTAAATATTGTTTTTTAAGCTGAGAGTAAGAATGGATCAATTAAAAATTTGATTTAAACTGAGAAATTGTCTAAAATTTATCCTTTGGCATTTTTTTGTGAATGATGCCCTCATACTTCGTTAAAATCTCCGTCAATAGCGCTGCTATTCACGTCAATTTTGCCTCGTCTGAGGACTTAATTCTTCAAAAAACTTCTCAAAAATAAAATCCAGACAGTTTCTGATAAAAGTTGGGTTGTTTGATAGTAAACTTTATCTTGATGAATTGATTTACAACCGTGGGCTGACCAACCAGGATATTGCGAAATGGATGGGTGAACTGAGGCTGACATGGGAGGATGAGATTAATGCCGATTACCAGCCGAAATGTATTTATGAGATTAAGAAAGAGGGCTTTAACATAAAAGCCACTTTTAAAGGCAAGGACAGTATTTTAGCCGGGATTGACGTTTTGAAACGATACAAACTAAATGTTACCAGGCGATCATTGAACCTGATACGGGAGTTGAAAAACTATAAATGGAAGGAAGACAAGGCTGGAAAAGCTACCAATGTGCCGATTGATAAGTTTAACCATGGGATTGATGCTGCCTGATATGCTTTGCTGGCAAGGGCTTTAACAAGGAAACGAATGGTTAGGGTTGGGAGCGTGGGGAGGTGATAATTTATAAACAGAAATTTATTCCAAATGAATTGAATGTTTACTGTGAGGGCGTATGTGTATTAATTTGTCAAATAAGGCTGTTTTTGTAATAAAAATATCAGCATCAAACTTTTTCAAAGTATCAATTTTTATTAATCCGAAATAGTCTAAAAATCTGTTAAAGGTTCTGATTGAATAACATCTTGCTGCTTGACTTTCAATGGTTTGAAATTGTGTAGGTTGTAAATCATCGATCAATTGCGGAAAAGCCTTGAAATATTTTTCTCCATAAAAACTGTCTAGTTGCTTAACAGATCCGTATTTGCTCAATAGAATAAGAGAAAATCCAAAACCAAGTTGTCCGACAGTATTATCGCCATAACCATCGTAATAAGCCCAATTGAATTTAGAGCCAAAAACTTTAAAAATCAGTCGTAATAACTCAAAATTATTGGAAACATTTTTTTCGCCAGTTTTGGTCAGACTGAGTCTGTTGTTTCTTTTTTTTACCAATCCCGATAACTCAACAATAATCCTGGTCAGGTTTATGGACATTGCATCAGTCTCTTTGTATAATTTGGAAAGCCCTGATTCAATATATTCATCTTTAATATATTGCTGGGCATAAATATCTGCTACAACCTTTGTTGGCAAATAACCCTTGTTCGTAAGTTTGATTTCCCCATTTTTGGCAATCAAATCAGTGAGATGTTTTATTTGATTAAGAATCGGGATTGATTTGTATTCAGAATCAGTTAATTTTAGAAGTTGAACGGGGCTTATATCGCCGAATGTAAAATGCAAAATATGATGCATCTCGAACGGCGAATAACCTTCAAAATGAGGGAGGCCAGCATTATTTTGCTCCTTCATAATTTTATCTAACTGTCTTTGAATCTCTTCTAACATTTTATGTTATTAAGTTTGCACCAAGTTGTTCAGGATCAAGCAATACAATTAACGTTTAATACAACGTATTTCTACAAATATACTATCAAAACATTATTTATTTGAAAATAAAAAATGCGTCCCCTGCCCTGGGACGCTCAGAGTAAACAAGCAAATTCTTTGTGTTTTAAAATATTGTAAACTGACTTTGGATATTATTCCGGCTAAGTACGCCAGTTAATTGAACCTGATACGGGAGCTGAAAAACTATAAATAGAAGGAAGACCAGGCTGGAAAAGCAACCAATGTGCCGATTGATAAGTTTAACCATGGGATTGATGCTGCCTGATATGCTTTGCTGGCAAGGGCTTTGAACAGGAAGAGGATGGTTAGGGTTGGGAGTGTGGGGAGGTAACTTTTCGTAAATACGTGATGGAGCTTACAGATGAACTTCCTGCGAAATACTTCTTTACAATATATTTAAATCCTGTTAAGAAGCACCAAAACCTACTTGCCGTTGAGCTTGATGTTATAGTCAAATGCTTGTTTTACTGTTGTATAGTTAACAGGCTGGTTCCTGATATTATTGTTTTGAAATATCAATATGCAGGCTATTCGCTATTCTTATTGGTATTGTAAAATGAAACGTACTACCCTTTCCTTCTTCGCTTTCGACCCAAATTTTCCCTCCATGTTTTTCAACAAATTCCAAGCAAAGGATAAGTCCCAAGCCTGTACCTTTTTCTTTATTCGTCCCCGATGTTGAATATGTTTGGTCTATTCTGAATAATTTCTCACAATTGGCTTTTGAAATCCCTACTCCGGTATCGCTAATTGAAACCAACAGTTCATTTAGTTTTTCCTCAACTGAGATTGTAATATTCCCTCCCGGAAAAGTAAATTTTATGGCATTTGAAATCAGATTTCTTAATACAGTTTCAATCATTTTTTTATCCGCAAAAAGAGGTAAGTGGGAAGGGGTAATTTTGGATATTGAAATAGATTTTTGTTCGAGCGATCCACTCAATAAAAGTTCTGTGTCATTAATAAGTTCAACCAATTCGAAATATTTGGGGTTGAATTCCATCCTGCCTGTTTGCGATTGCGACCATTCCATCAAATTCATCAGCAAATCCATTGCACGTTGTGAGGACTGTAGGACGATAGTGGAATATTTTTCAATTCCTTCGTATTCCTTATTTTTCACTTGTTCTGCAAGCAGATCGCTAAAACCAACGATGGAATTAAACGGACTTTTAAGGTCGTGGGCGATGATGCTGAAAAATTTATCTTTTTCGGCATTGAGTTTTTGAAGTTCCTCATTTTTCCGTTTGATATGGTACTCAGCCTGCTTACGTTCAGAGATGTCAATAATGATACCTCTGAGACCAATGGGCTTATCATTCCGGATGATACTATTTGAGTACACCAGCACATTCATCAATGACCCATCGTAACGCTGCATGGTATATTCAAAGTTGCCTTCAAGTTCGCCAGCCATTCTGCGCCTGATGTTTTCTACAGCCCTCATCCTGTCTTCGGGTATGTAAAGGTCTGTTGTATTGATATTTAATACATCAAAATCCTCAGGATATCTCAGAATTCCAATGGCTTGCTTATTCACATAAGTAAGTTTTCCCCGTATGTCAGTCTCAAACACAATTTGCGGTAGCAGATCAGCCATTTCTCTGAACTTCTCTTCTCTTTCAAAAATTTCCTTCTCGAGTAATTGTCGGCGGATATTTTCATTTTTAAGCTTTTTTGTTGTCGAATAAAAAAAGTAAGCTATTGAACCAATGATAATTATTGTCAAAATAAAAACGAAAATCATCTTCCATGGAATAATGAATTCGGGGATTAAATAATCTAAATATAGCATGCCTTTTGTTGAAAAAGATGAGTCAACCATTTTCAGTTTTTTGTAGGTATCGGCTATGGATTCCCACCTACCAGGATTTGTATAACCTGGTTCTACAACATCAGTCATTAAGAGGTTTTGCATGTGGCGTGCTTCAAATCGTAGATGTTCGATACTGTGACGTGTACTGTATTTGGTATAGATCAGTTCAATAATTTCTTCGGGGTTGCTCATGGCATAAGCCCAGCCTTTAAGGGAGGCTTTTCTGAAACCTGCAACCAATTCAGGGTTATTTTTGATTAATTCTTCGGTAGTAAAAAGCACATCGCCATAAAAATCAATTCCACCCATCACAGGAGAGATGATGTTATAATCGAACCCTGACTGCTTTACAACAAAAAGCTCGTCAGTTGAATAGGCTGAGATGGCATCTATTTGACCATTTAACAATGCCTTCGCATCGTATGCATGCTGATCAAGGTTGCACATATCGAGAGTTATCCCTTCATCGTGCATAAAGGCAATGATATCGGCAGCATTGGGTTCCATGGCTATTCTTTTTCCTGTCAAGTCATGTACATGATAGATACCTGATGCCTTTGAAGCAATGAGTATTTGAGGGGAATGCTGAAAAATAGTTGCCAGTACTACAGCGGGTTTCCCATGAGATCTCATAAGCAGAATATCGGAAGTGCACACCCCGAACTCAGCTTTTCCATCAAACACAGCATCACTTGGATTATGACCCTCTGCTGCCTCTATCAATAAAACTTCAATTCCGGCTTCTTTGTAAAAACCTTTTTCGATGGCAGCATAATAACCGGCAAACTGAAACTGGTGTTTCCATTTCAATTGCAATCTCACTGCCAGGGGTTGTTGCGCATTAATAGTTGTTTGCAACAGAAACGATGCAAACAAAACTAACACATATTTTATCGAAGTTTTCATAAGTATTCTTATTTTCTGAATAAGTTAGGGAACCACAGACAGTATAAAACAAAACACGCTCTCCTTTTCTTTTTGACTTTCAGCCCAAATTTTCCCTCCATGTTTTTCAACAAATTCCAAGCAAAGGATAAGTCCGAGGCCTGTACCTTTTTCTTTATTCGTCCCCGATGTTGAATATGTTTGGTCTATTCTAAATAATTTCTCACAATTGGTTTTTGAAATCCCTACTCCGGTATCGCTAATTGAAACCAACAGTTCATTTTGCTTTTCCTCAACTTATATATGTGCACAAAAACTGAACAATACATGCCGTTTTGGACGGATATATGCAGTTTTACTGTTAGTTATCTTTTTCAAAGATATGAATAAATATTCTTTTGACTAGACCAATATAATCATCAATAGAAAAAACGAAAACAAAAAAAACCGCTATCCAGGGTGGTAGCGGTTTTTGAGGGGTGTGCAGAACGTGCCAAACGTGCCAACTACTTAACGTTGCCCAAGTTGTACGGTTTGCATGGCTTCAAATATTTCAGAATTGATCAGGAATAGTCATCAGATCAATGAGGATCAATATATTGTTGTCAAAGCTTTGAACAGGAAAAGGATGGTTAGGGTTGGGAGCGTGGGGAGGTAACGACGAGTCAGATACTCACTTTACTAAAATTGCTTTACATCTTTATGAACCGCTTTATACGAGAACTTTATGTACAGTGGTGCGAGAGGCGCACTCCTTCAACTAACTACTGACGGAGCCGTTTACTCGATTGGGTACAGTGCTTTGTTATTTTTTCATCACAATATACGCAGTTAAAATTTTGTCCTCAATCCTCAATTCTTTATCTATAATTAATCCATTGTCAGTCAACATGAGTTTAAAGTCTCGATAACTCCATTTATTAACTACTTTAAATCCACTCAATAAACCAATCATTGTCGCTATAATCTTACTTTTGGTATTTTCTCCAACACAAAGTGTCGGTGCAATAAAAATCCCCTTGTCTTTTAATATTCGTTTAATCTCTTTTATTGGTTTTTCAGGTTCGTAAAGTAAGTGAAGTAAATTTGAAGCAATTACCACATCAAACGACTTGTCTGGGAATGTCAGATTGTATGAATCCTGAACTTGAAATTCAATGTTTTTAATTTCTGATTTTATTAATTTTTGATTAGCAATACGAACCATTTCAGGTGAAATGTCTGTCGCAGTAATTGAAGAAACTTTTGAGTAAATTGAAAAAGGAATAACCCCTGTTCCAGTTCCTATTTCAAGAACATTATAGTTTAAGTCAAGGTCTGAATTTATGTTTTCAAGAATTGACTTATATGTTTTACTGAAAACTTTCTCTATGAAAGAGTCATAGTAGTTAGCGAACCTATCCCAAAATCTCCTCTCTTTATTCTGTCTATTATTCATATTGCAATAATGTATCAAGTGGTTGTTTTAGCATAGTACCCAACGTTCGGAAGTATATGCAGTTGGCGATTGCGGGTTGCTTTCCTGTCGAACCCCGATGCCGTTGTTGTGGGCTGCCATTCATTTCATTCGTGGTTTTTCAATTTAAGCTTCATTAATATGTCGGTCTGTTCGTTATTCCCTAATTTGAAGATATGTTTATCAAATGCTACGAACCCGTTTTTCTTGTAAAAGGTAATCGCTCTAAGATTTTGTTCCCAAACTCCTAACCAAACATAGTCAGCTTTTATCTGTCGTGCTATTTCTACCGCTTTGTCGTGAAGTATTTGGCCCACTTTCTTTCCGTGATATTCTCTTAGTACATAAATTCGTTCAATTTCAACGGCTCTATCGTCCTGTAACTCTGTCTGAGATTGTCCAAAGTTTATTTTTAAATAACCGATTAATTTATTCTCAAGCGTTGCAAAATAAAATTTTGCATTCTTGTCTTTAAGTTCTGTTAACAGTTTAGTGGCAGAAAATCCTACTTCAAGATATTTTCGCATATTTTCTTCTGTGTTACTCGACGCAAAAGTTTCATTGAAAGTCTGCCTGCCAATTTTTTGTAATTGGTCAAGGTCGGTTATTGTTACTTGTCTAATTTCAATCTTGTTCATGTTTCTCACTAAAAAATAATCCATCGACCGGAATTGAAAGTTGTGCCTTTAAAAGTCCTGTCAAATCGTTGTACTGTTGGGGTCTTACGGTTCTGACTAACGTTAAATTTTGCATTTCATAATCAATTAGTTACGAAACCAAAGTCTGTTGGTTTGAGTTCAAATTTACTGATTTGTTATGAATTCTTTTCACAATATGTTTTTTCATCAACCAAGCCTAATCACCAAAACCCAATCCAATTTCCATTTTAAGTGCTGAGCGCGGATTTCGTTCAACCGGGGCTTCTCCCGATTGCTATCGGGACGGTCGTGCCGACCACATGAAGCCCTAATTATTACCTGCAGTTTTTATGATATTGAAATTCATAATTGTTTATTGTAGAGAATTTTCCTTATTGCTTTTAATGGAATCGAAATGTCGTCCTCGTGATTTTGAAGGATGATGATTGTTTTATCATTTTCAATGTGTCTTTCAATATAAGCAACATAACCAGGCCAACTTCCTCCGTGCCTTGTCATTTTGCTATAAACATCAAATTTTTCTATTTCCCATCCCATAGCATAAGAAGTTTTAGTTTTGTTGTTTAAAGTGGCAACTTCAAAGATGGCTTTCATTCCGTCCTCTGAAAGAAGAATATTTTTATATAAGGCTCTGTCCCATTTTAATAAATCCGTCACAGTGGAATTTACAGTCCCATCGCCAACAATCCCGTCAAGCCAAATTACAAATTTGGTTTCTTCAAAGTCGTCAGGCAAAATATATCCAGTCAAACTGTCAGGACTTATATAACCAAAAGCATAATTCGTAACTTTTTCAGGGTTCAACCTACGATTATAGATAAATGTGTTTTTCATTTTCAATGGTTTGAAAATGTTTTTTCTTAAATATTCCGCATAAGTCAAGCCTGACACATTTTCAATTATTGTCGCTAAAAACGCATAACCAGTATTACTATATTCAAATTTGCCATTAGGTTCAAATAATACTTTCGGCTTGTAATTACTATAAATAGCAACAATGTCTTTGTTCGTAGCTATTTTTGATTTATCAAACAAACTATCCATAATCTCCATATAGTCAGGAAATCCGCCTGTATGGTTAAGTAGGTTTCTTATTGATATACCATTGTAATTTGAAAGTTCAGGAATATATTTCTTGATTTCATCGTCTAAATTCAATTTTCCTTTTTCTTTTAGAATCATAATAGCCATTGCTGTAAATTGCTTTGAAACAGAGCCTGTTTCAAATATTGAATTTACTGTCAATTTTTCTTTTGTTTTTTCGTTAGCAAAACCAAAACTATGGCTATAAAGTATTTTTCCCTTTTCTGCCACTAAAACATTTCCATTGAAGTCGTGAGTAGAAAAGAGAGTATTCATTAAACTGTCAATTTTTTGAACTTTATTTTGTCCAAAAGCAAACTGTCCTAAGAACATTAATATTACTGCTAGTTTTATTTTCATTTTTCTTGTTTTATTGGAATGGTGTGGTTTTGTTAAAATTCTGACTAAAGTTTTTATAACTACTTGATAATATGTATTTAAAATTTTTTTTTTAATTGATATTTTTTTCTAAACGTTAGCCTCGGAAGTCAATGTTTCCGGTATATGAAGGATTACCGCTACTCGATTATCAGTAGCCCTTCTTACATTCGTTAGTTAGAGCTTGTCCATAATATCCGATTTCTTCGTTATTCTCGATCTTCAAATCAGTCATGTACCTCAGTACACTCCTGATTTTCAGTTCATCGAAACCTCGAACCCGAACATTCTGAATCAAACTCCCGACTTTATGGACAGACACTAGTTAGTTTGTCTGTCGGGTTGTCGTAGTGAGGTTTCTCACGCAAAATTACTTTATTCATATCATTTTTTTTCAAACCACAAATTGCGGATTCTGTTCATCGTTATCGTGAAACCTAAAATATCGCCATTCTCGTTTCTTTGGTATTTTGAAATTGCCATTCCCGACCAACTTAGCACATCTTTTTTTAGTATTTGAACCTCAAATTCGCCAAAACGACTATGATAACCATATAATTTTCCATCTTTTAAACTTATTTTATAGGAAGTTTCCAGTTCATTGC